>DASXYR010000202.1:0-5017 GCA_036502385.1 Gemmatimonadaceae bacterium | reverse complement strand
TATCGTGTCTATCTTGCGACGCCGCAGCTGCAGGTCGAGCGCGGTACCATAGAATGCGCCCCACTGCCGCTTGGTGACAAGAATGTCTTTGGCGTCCCTGCTCAGATCCGGCGACAGCTCGTCCCAGCCCTTTTCCATCGGTGGCATGGCTGGCGCGTCGATGGGCTGACTGAGCCTGTCCTCGCACGTCGGTGAAAACGACACGTTCACCAATACGACCGGCGCGCCTGCCTCGCGGAATTTCTTCGCCAGCTGGTTGCTTCGCGCCAGCACATCGGGCGCGGAATGAGGGGCCGTCTGCCGCCCGATAATTCCGCGTTGGAGGTCGATCAAAACGAGGGCGGTGCGCTTTGGATCGAGCACCAGCGCGTCAGTCATGAGTTCCCAGTGGAATTGTGGTCTCCAGCTTCAGGCTGTCTTTCACCAATCTGTACGTCCGCTGCTGCCATAAAGTTGGGCAGCATGCGTCATCGCCCTTGGCGTGCTCCATCAGCCGGAGCCATACGCGATGTCCATCGATCCATAGACTCTCGGGCTTCACGCGATCGCCGATAAAAGCCCCGTGACCTACAGTGCCCCCGAGCACCTCGGGCTGGTTTGTGGTCGCCGCGATGACGGGAACGACATCGACGAATTTTCCCGTTGCACCCGGATCCGTGTACAGGATCACTGCGGCGTCGCGAAGACTGTCGCCGTTCAGGTCCCCGTGCGCGACCATCGTGAGATACGCCTCGCGGACATCGCCGCTGGCGGAGTCTCGCCACTCGCCCGCGTGCAGCTTTACCCAACCCCCCGCTAGCTCAGACGCTGGATAGCGCAGCTCGAACAGTGTGCTGTCCCTCAGTCGCGGCATTCCCGGCGGATCGAGCGCCGGCACAATGCGGCCCGCTTCGTTTTCGACCACAGGTGCCGGCTTCTCAGACTTTGAATCACCGCACCCCGCCGCGAGTAGCGCCAGCGCGGGAATCAGCCCAAAGAACCGTCTAGTCGGCGATCGCCACATTCCGGCCACTCATGCCTGCCCTGCCTCGACTTCGGCGTATGCATCCGTCGGCGGGCACGAGCAGATCAGGTTCCTGTCTCCGTATGCGCTTTCGACGCGCGCGACTGCCGGCCAGAACTTGAAGTCGTGCGACCATTCCGCCGGAAAGGCCGCATCTTCCCGCGTGTAGGGGTGCGTCCACGTCGTCGAGACGACCCGACTCATCGGGTGCGGTGCATTCTTGAGCACGTTGTCCTGCTTGTCCGCCACGCCCGTTTCGATCTGACGGATCTCCTCGCGAATGGCGATCATCGCGTCGCAAAACCGGTCCAGCTCTTCCTTCGGCTCGCTCTCGGTCGGCTCGATCATCAGCGTCCCGGCCACCGGGAAGGAGACGGTCGGCGCGTGGAAACCGTAGTCCATCAGTCTCTTCGCGATGTCCTCGACGTCAACGCCGCTCGCCGCCTTCACCACTCGCGTGTCGACAATGCATTCGTGCGCGACGGTGCCGTGCTCGCCCTTGTACAGAACCGGAAAATGCGCGTCGAGCTTCTTTGCGATGTAGTTCGCGTTGAGTATCGCGATCTTCGTCGCGTACTCGAGTCCATCGGCGCCCATCAGCTTGATATACGCATAGGAGATGGGGAGAATGCTCGCGCTGCCCCACGGCGCCGCTGACACGGCGCCCACGTGCTCCCGCGCATTGAGCTGGACAACTGGATGGCCCGGCAGGAACGGCAGCAGATGCTTCGCCACTCCGATCGGCCCCATTCCCGGTCCACCCCCCCCGTGCGGGATGCAGAAAGTTTTGTGGAGATTGAGGTGACACACGTCGGCACCGATGTCGCCCGGACGGCAGAGGCCGACCATCGCGTTCATGTTCGCGCCATCGACGTACACCTGACCGCCCGCCTTGTGAACGATCTGGCAGATCTCGACGATGGATTCCTCGAACACACCGTGCGTCGATGGATACGTCACCATGAGCGCCGACAGCTCCTTCGCGTGCTCGTTCGCCTTTGCGCGCAGATCCGCGACGTCGATGTTCCCGCGCGCGTCCGTCTTCACGACGACGACCTTCATCCCTGCCATCACCGCGCTCGCCGGATTGGTTCCGTGCGCGGATTGCGGAATGAGACAGACATTTCGCGCGCTCTGGCCGCGCGACGCGTGATAACCGTGAATCGCCAGCAGCCCTGCATATTCGCCTTGCGAGCCCGCGTTCGGCTGTAGCGACACTCCCGCAAAACCGGTGATCTCCGCGAGCGCACGCTCCAGCTCGTCGAACAGCCGCTGGTACCCGTCTGCCTGATCGAGCGGCGCGAATGGATGGATCTTCGCGAATCCCGGCCACGTGATCGGCATCATCTCGGCCGTCGCGTTCAGCTTCATCGTGCAGGAGCCGAGGGGAATCATGGAGTGCACGAGCGAGAGGTCGCGCGATTGCAACTTGTTCATGTAGCGCAGCATCTCGGTCTCGGCGTGGTGCTTGTTGAACACCGGATGCGCCAGGAACGGGGTCGTCCGATTGAATCGCTCGTCGTAGCGGAAGTCGACGCCCGAGACAAGATCGTCGAGGGTGAAATCCGGATCCGCGCCGCCGTTGAAGGATGCGAACAGGTTGACGATGTCTTCGTTTCCGACGGTCTCGTCAAGCGCGATGACGATGGTGCGGTCTTCCATCGCCCGGAGGTTGATCATCCGCTCGCGCGCTTCGTCCAGGATCGGCTGCGGGCTCCGCTTCCCAAGCGAGACGCGAATCGTGTCGAAGTAATCTTCGTGGACGATCGTGTAGCCGAGTCTCCGCAGCCCTTCCGCGAGCGCAGTTGTGAAGCCGTGCACACGCCTGGCAATCCGCGTGAGGCCCTGCGGCCCGTGATAGACCGCGTACATGCTCGCGACCACGGCCAGCAGTACCTGCGCAGTGCACACATTGCTCGTCGCTTTTTCGCGGCGGATATGCTGCTCCCTGGTTTGCAGTGCCATCCGCAGCGCGGGCTTGCCGTCGGCATCGCGCGAAACGCCGATGATTCGACCCGGAATGTGGCGCTTGAACTCGTCCTTCGTCGCGAAGAAAGCGGCGTGCGGCCCGCCATAGCCGAGGGGAACGCCGAAGCGCTGGCTGTTGCCGACGACGATGTCGGCGCCCCATTCGCCCGGCGGCGTCAGGAGAACGAGGCTGAGGAGATCGGCGGCCACCGTCACCAGCGCGTCCGCCGCGTGAACCTTTTCCACCGTTTTCGAGTAGTCGATCACCGCCCCGTCAGTCGCCGGATACTGAACAAGCGCCCCGAAGACGTCAGGTCCAATCTCGAAGTCTTGGTAGCTCGACACCCGAACTGTGATCCCGCGAACGCTCGCGCGCGTCTTCACGACGTCGATCGTCTGCGGATGGCATTCGGAGGCGACGAGGAAAACCTCCTTCCCCGCCTTTCCTTTGAGGCCGTAGCTCATCGTCATCGCCTCGGCCGCGGCAGTCCCTTCATCCAGCAGGGAGGCGTTCGCGATCGGAAGTCCCGCGAGGTCGCTGATGATCGTCTGAAAATTGAGAAGAGCTTCGAGCCGTCCCTGCGCGATCTCAGCCTGATACGGCGTGTAGGCCGTGTACCAGCCTGGGTTCTCGATGATGTTTCGCTGGATCACGGGTGGCGTCACGCAATCCGAGTAGCCCATGCCGATAAATGAGCGAAAAACCTGATTCCTTGCTGCCAACGACCGGAAATACGCGAGGACTTCCGGCTCTGTCATCCCTTTTGGGAGATCGAGCGGACCCTTGAACCTGATCTTGGCCGGAATGGTCGCGTCGATCAACGCGTCCAGCGATGCGAAGCCCAGCGTTTTCAGCATTTCGGCGACGTCGCGCTCGTCAGGTCCTACGTGTCGCGGAACAAAAGATTCAGCAGGAGGAATCGCCATCTCGACCTGCTTGATTGTAGTGCTCATAGGAGTGACAATTTAACACCCTATGCATCCCCGGCGAAGTTTTGGGCGCTGGCGCCTGCTGCTCGCGCCGCCCCGTCCCGGCGCCGAAAACATGGCGCGCGACACGGCCCTTCAGGCGCGAGCGGCGGCGACATCCGAGACGGTCTTCAGCATCTACTCGTGGTCCCGGCCAACGTTGTCGTTCGGCAGGCACCAGCCGGCGATGGGCCTCTACGATCTCGAGAGAATTCGCGAGGCCGATGTCGACGTCGTTCGCAGGCCGACGGGCGGTCGCGCGATTCTGCATCATCGCGAGATCACCTACAGCGTCACCGCTCCGATCGACGACGCCTCTCCCCTTCGCGCGACATACGAGCGGATCAACCGAATACTTCTCGACGGCCTCACCCGGCTCGGCGTCAATGCCGAGCTGGCGTCGGTCGCCCAGCGCGCCGAATCGCCGAGCATCCGGCCGTGTTTCGAGTCGCCGGGAGAGGGTGAGCTCGTCGCGAACGGAAGGAAGCTCGTTGGCAGCGCCCAGTGGCGCGACCAGGGCGCTTTGTTGCAACACGGCTCCATCCTCGTCGGTGATGATCAGTCCTCGCTTCCGTCATTGGCACCGGCGGCCGCGAATCCATCCGGTGGAAGGATCGCGCAACCGGCCACGCTCACCGCGTTGCTCGGTCGCTCTCCTGAGCCGGCAGAAGTTGCGAGCGCGATGTTCGATGCCGTGCGATCGCTGGAGGATGCGGATGCGACTGATTTGCGCGAAGACGAAATCCGCGCGCAAGCGTTGGAGCACGTACCGCACTTTCTAGATGAGGCATGGACATGGCGACGATGAAGCATGCTGGGCTCCTTTGCGTTCTGGCGCTTCTCGCGTGCGCCGGTTCCGATTCCACATCGGCAAAAAGCACGGGCGGCACTCTCACCATCTCGACCGGCGGCGACCCCGACGTGCTGATTCCATCGCTCGTGTCGGTGGTTCAGGCAGCGCAGATGACTGACATGATCTACGACCGTCTCGCCGATATCGGCGACTCACTGAACATCGTGAACGACGCCGGCTTCAAGCCCCACCTCGCGGATCGCTGGACGTGGGCGCCCGACTCG
>DASXYR010000201.1:0-14302 GCA_036502385.1 Gemmatimonadaceae bacterium | reverse complement strand
CAATTCGCAGAAATGTGCAAGCAGTGGTTCCCGCGCACCGCTTCCCGCGCACCTCATCCCGCCTCTCGCGCACCGCCTCCCGCGCCCCGCGTCGTCGGCTCGTTTGTCGGATCGACCGTCGATTTTCCGGTCTCGACACCGGCTGCATCGAGTCGCGTCGCCTTGATCGCCAGCGTAGGACAATGGTGCACAAAATCGCCATCTGCGGGCGACCACTCGACTACCGGATTGAGCGGATAGGCCTTGTTCTGACCATCCATCGCCATGAGATCGGGCGCCATAGCGACGCACAGCGTACACCCGATGCACTTGTCGCGGTCGACGTCGATCTGCATCGGCCGGCGCGGGAACACGCCGATGCCCCACGAAATGCATTCCTCGAAATGCTTGCACGCGTCGATCGCCGCCGTATAGCCGGCGGCGAGCAACTCATCGGTGTGCGAGAAGCTGAACCAGCCGATGTGATTCACCTTTGGCCTGATGAGAATCATCGGCGGACGCGTCCAGTTCGAGAACGGCGCCAGCTGGAGCGCGTGCATCATTGTCGTCGCCGCGCGCATGTAGATCGACGCAAAACCCGCGGTCGCGATGTCGTTCTCCGGCTCCAGATCGCTCGAGCCCGTGTCGACCGCGATCACGGCGTCCATTCCGCGGCCGGCGATCGACACCGGAAGGTTGTCAAGCACGCCGCCGTCCACGCAAAGACGTCCCGCGATCGGACCGGGCGGATAAAATCCGGGCAGTGCACAGGACGCGTAGACCGCTTCGGCGACGCTCATGTCGCGGAGTCCCGGTAATCCCCACACGACCTGGGATCCTCGGCCGATATCGACGGTGTTGACGAGGAGCGTCTTCTTCAGCTGATCGAAACGCTTCTCCCCAGCGACCGACTTCACGACGTTTCTCAGCGGCTCGTCGAGGTAGATCGCGGGCGAATGCTGTCGCTCCAGGATCATTCCTATCCGGTTGAGACGAAAGAGATCGCGCCGCTTCAACCCGCGCGCGCGATCCTCCATCTCCGAAACTTCCATTCCCCGCGCGTACGCGGCACCTATGAGCGCGCCGATGCTCGTGCCCGCGATCACCGTCGGCTCGATCCCCAGCTCCTGGAGCGCGCGTATGACGCCAATGTGCGCGAAGCCCTTGAGTCCGCCGCCGCCGAGCACGAGCGCGATTTTCAGCGCTTTGCGTCGGGGCTTTGCGGGGGTGGCGCGCTTCAGACCGCGGGGAGTCGCTCGGGCCATGCTAAGGTCATGTTCAAGTGAGTATAATGTACTGGCAACTTTCTCACACACAGAAACGACTCAATGACTCGGCCCACCGTTCTACTTTCGATTGCATTTGCAACCATCGCTGTTGCGTCGACAGCGCTGGCCCAGACCGATGGCGCGCCGAGCCGGATCACGGCGCAGGAGATCGACGGGCACCTCCGCTTCCTTTCCTCGGACCTGCTCGAAGGGCGGGCGCCCGCGACGCGAGGCGGACAGCTGGCGGAACAGTACATCGCGTCCGAGCTGATGGCTTTCGGCGTGAAGCCGGGAGTGGGCGACACATCGTATTTCCAGCGCGTGCCAATCGATGTCGTCAAGGCGGATCCCGCGTCGATCAAGGTCACCGCTTCCGGCAAGGCCACCGCGAATCTCCGCTTCACCGATGACGTCGTGGTCTGGCCAGGTTCGGCGACCGATGCGAGCTCCGCGCACGGCGAGCTCGTTTTCGTAGGCTACGGCGCGAGCGCTCCCGAATACAAATGGGATGATTTCAAGGGCACCGACGTTCATGGGAAAATTCTTCTCGTTCTCGTGAACGATCCGCCCGCTCCCGCGTCGGAGCCCGCCCTCTTTGGCGGTAAGGCGATGACTTACTACGGGCGCTGGACCTACAAGTACGAAGAGGCCGAGCGTCGCGGCGCGGCAGGAATGCTGATCGTGCACACGACCGAGCGCGCGGGCTATCCGTGGCAGGTCGTGGTCGGATCCAACTCCGTCGAGCATCGTCTGCTTCCACGTCCGGCCAATGCTCCGGCTCCGATCGGTGTGCGGGGCTGGATCACCGACAGCGCCGCAACTGCGCTCCTTGCGCAGGCCGGACTCAACATGGCCGATCTTCGCAAGCGCGCCGAGTCGCGCGATTTCCGCCCGGTTCCCACCGGCATCACCATCGACGCGACGATGCGCAACAGCCTTCAGCACATGTCGTCGAACAACGTCGTCGGCGTGGTGCGCGGCATCGATCCGAAAGTGCGCGACGAGTACGTCGCATACAGCGCGCACTGGGATCACCTGGGCATCGGCCCCGTTGTAAACGGTGATTCCATCTACAACGGTGCCGCCGACAATGCCTCAGGAGTTGCGACGGTTCTGACCATTGCGCACGCTGCGGCCGAGGGTGTGAAGCCGCGACGCTCGCAGCTGTTCGTCTTCGTCACCGCCGAAGAATCTGGTCTGCTTGGCTCCGCCTACTTCGGCGAGCACCCGACGGTGCCCGCTTCGAAGATCGTCGCCGCGCTGAACCTCGATGTCGTGCCGCTGATCGGACGGTTTCGCGATCTCAACGTCATGGGTGACAACAAGAGCTCGCTCGGACCGGAGATTGCCCAGCTGGTTAAGGCCGAAGGAATCCGACTCTCGCCAGACTCGCACCCGGAGCAGGGACACTTCTACCGCTCGGATCATTTCTCGTTCGCCAAGGTGGGTATTCCCGCCGTCTCGATCGGAGGGGGCGACGACTACGTCGGGCATCCAGCCGCTTGGGGAGTTCAGCAGGCCGACGACTACGTCGCGCACCGCTATCATCAGCCATCGGACGAATACCGTTCCGACTTCGATCTGAGTGGTGCAACGCAGATCGCCGACATCGTCTATCGGTTCGGACTTTCACTCGGAAACGCCCGCACGGTCCCCACCTGGAACGCGGACGCGGA
Organism: Gemmatimonadaceae bacterium; assembly: GCA_036502385.1. GTDB lineage: Bacteria > Gemmatimonadota > Gemmatimonadetes > Gemmatimonadales > Gemmatimonadaceae > UBA4720. The sequence continues at coordinate 11,379 of DASXYR010000201.1, read as the reverse complement.
GTTCAAGGCACTGCGCGAAGGAACGCGCAGCGGCCAGTGAGACTGCGAGTCACGCAATCATAGTGAGCTCCAGCAAGCAGGCGCCGCGCGATCCGCTGCTCGCCTTCCGGGAGGAGTTTCCCATCCTCGAGAAGACGAGCTATCTCGTCTCCAACTCGCTCGGCCCAATGCCGCGCACTGTGCCGGAGCGCCTGGCAGAGTATGCGCGGGATTGGGGAGAGCTCGGCGTAAAGGCGTGGACGCGCGGGTGGTGGGAGCGACCCGTGCACGTCGGCAATGAGATCGCACCCCTGATCAACGCGGGGGCGGACGAGGTGGTGATGATGCCCAACGTCACCATCGCCCAGACCGCCGTCCTCTCGGCGATCGATTTTCCGAAAGGACGCGACACGATCGTCATGACGGAGCTCGACTTCCCCTCCGTTCGCTACGCGTACGCGGAGATGGCGAAGAGATTTGGTGCCCGCGTCGTTGTGGTCGAATCTGACGATGGGCTTACAATCGATCCCCGCAAGCTCCTCGCGGCGATTGACGAGCGGACGCGCCTCGTTGCTGTGTCCCACGTCCTCTTTCGCAGCGCGTACCTGATGGACGCCGACGCGATCTGCCGCCGCGCGCACGAGATGGGCGCGCTCGTCTCGCTCGACTCTTTTCACGCCGTAGGCATCGTGCCAGTGGACGTGAAACGAAGCACTGTCGACTTCCTTACAGGCGGCGTACTCAAATGGCTCTGCGGCGGACCAGGCGCCTGTTTTCTCTATGTCAGCCCAAACGTTCGCGACGAGCTCAAGCCCGCTCTCACGGGCTGGCAGGCGCACGAGCGCCCATTTGCCTTCGAGGAGACGATGGAGTTCACCACCGGTGCTTTCCGCTGGCTGAACGGCACGCCCGTTATTCCCGCCCTCTACGCCGCGGCGGAAGGACCGAAGATCCTGAGGCGCGCCGGGATTGCCGCGATTCGGGAAAAGAGCGTCCGTCTTACCTCCCGGCTGATCGACCTGGCCGACGCGCGAGGCTACACTGTCAACACGCCGCGCAAGGCCGCGGAGCGTGGCGGAACTGTCACGTTGGATGTTCCGCACGGCTACGAAGTCACCCAGCACCTTCTTTCCCGCGACATCCTGGTCGACTATCGCGTGGGTGCTGGTATCAGGATTGCCCCGCACTTCTTCACCAGAGACGAGGAGCTCGAGGCGGCGGTCCACGAAATCGACGCGGCTCTCGAGAGCGGGAGCTGGCAGCGGTTCTCCGAAAAAATAACGGTGGTCACCTGATCCGTTATTCTTCGGATGTTACTCCCTTGAACATAGTAGTGTCTAAAGAGTACAATAGACTTACAATCGACTCCTCGGAGGGTGCGTCGTCATGCCAACACCTTTTTTGAGTTCTGAAGAGTACGACGAGAGAGCACATCAACTGTATAACGAAGGACAGTATGACGAAGCTCTTGACGTACTTAGAGAAGGACTCGGCCTCTACCCGAATTCGGTGGAGCTCCACATTGGAGTTGGCTATGCGCACCACGCCCGCGAAGAGTACGCATGGGCGAGACGCAGCTTCGAGGAAGCGCTCGTCCTCGATCCTGACCACGAGGACGCGCTCGCCGGTCTAGGCGAGACGCTGCTCAAGTTCGGCCAGCAGGAGGCGGCGCTCAAGAGTTTCCGCCACACTCTTGAACTGGGCTATCAGGACGACGTCGAGCTGATGCTGCAGATCGGCCGCGCGCTTTTTCGCGAAGGCCTGATCGAAGAGTCGAAGCAGTTCTTCGAGATCGCCGCCCAGCAGACGCCCGACGCGGCCGAGGCTGTCTCGTGCATCGGCTACGCCGAGCACAGGCTTGGCAATGATGAATCTGCGATCTCGACGCTTCGGCGCGCGCTGCAGATGGATCCCGATCACACCGAGGCGCGCATCTACCTCGGCAACATCTTCTACGATCGCGGCGATTACGAGGCCGCGCTCTATCACCTCGATCGCTCGACGCCCGAGGATCACTGGGACGAGCTTGGAATCTGGAGACTGATCGAGTTGAAGAAGATGATCTATCGCCTGCGCGACAACGACCCCGAGCTCCGCCCGTGGGAAGAGCGCCTGCACGATCTCTCCGGCGAGCTCGACGACATCGACGAGATGCTGGCCGAGATCGAGGCGAAGCACATGGATGCGCAGCAGACGGACGCGAAGGGGCAACTCGAGTTGTTCGGCGCGCTGCTTTCCAGCTTCGCCGACGTGAAGTCCACGCCCGAGTCACACCGCATCAAGCTCGACGATGGAAATACTTTCGAGGGAACGTGGGAGGAGATCGTCGACAAGATGCGCGATGCCAATTGCCTGAAGGATTCTCCGAAGCCGGAGCAGGATGCAGAGAGCTTCATTCGTCGTAGCGCGGATGCAGGGCTTTTGCGCATCCTAAGGTGAGCCCGCAGAACTCACAGGCGGCGCTCACCGCTCTGAACGGCGTTCGCCCCGTTCTCGCGCATTTCGATTCTCCACGCAACGCCGAAGATCTCGCCGCCGACGTCATCGATCTCTGGGCTGGCGCTGAGGCGGCACTCCAGGCGCTGGTAGGAAATTCTTCGCTCACCGGCCAGCAGCTCGTTCGCGCCGCCCGCCAGGCTGAAGCCATCACGCTCGACCAGGCGCACGCACTCCTGGAATTCCTGGCCGCGCGCGACCGCGTCAATCGAACGAGCTACAAACCCACACAGGGGGATGGCGATGCGGCGGTCGATGGATTCAAGGCACTGGAGTCCGGGCTGACGGGTGCCGCGGCCCCAGTGACTCGCCCGACGCCTTCGAGTCCGCTGCAGGCGGTCTATACTCCGCGCAGCTCGCAGAAGCAGACGCGCCCAGCGCCGCCACCGCCGCAGCCGCCGGCCCCGCCTTCGCCGTACGCTCCGCCTTCCGCGGGCGGTGGTTACAGGCAACCGCCCGCTTATGCCGCGAGGCGTACCGCCGGCCCACCCACCATCGAGCTTCCACCCGCGGGGTCTCTCAATCCACCGGGCGTGAGCAGCTCGGGAGATGGAGGCGGCGGGATCGGACGAACAAAGGTCCAGCAGGCACTCGTTTCCGCCGAGGCCGGCGGCCGCGGTTGGCGCGCAATCCCGGGCTGGTTGTTGATCGGTGTTCCCGTACTGTTGATTCTTCTCGTCGGCGGCTACTTCGTGTTCAGTGGCAGGTCCGGCAGCAGCAGCGGACTCACCGCCGGCATCGACGCCATGAAAAACGGCCAGCGGGAGCGCGCGCGCGGCGAATTCGCGAAGGCGGTGAAGGACGACCCCAAGGCCGCGACTCCGCACGTCTTCCTCGCGAGAATCTCGCGCGACGAGGGCGACCTTGCGACCGCGCGCGCCCAGCTCGACACCGCGCTTCGTCTCGAGCCCAAGAACGAGATCGCGCTCCGCGAGATGGGTCTCGTGCTGTTCTCGACGAAGCAGTACGATCTCGCGCGCCGATTCTTCGTTCGCGCTGTGACGACCAATCCGCAGGATCGTGCGGCGCAGGGTTATCTCGGGTGCTCCATGATGCGCCTCAACCGCGTTCAGGAAGGAACGAAGTGGATCGGCGGCGCGGGCACGGGACCGTGGACGGCGTGTCTACAGCCAGTCACTTCCGCCACGCCTCCTCCCTTGTGATCGACTTCCGGAACGTCGGGAAGACATACAGATCACTCCTCGGCACGTCGGTCAAAGCGGTCGAGGAGTTTTCGTTACAGGTACCAGAGGGCGAGATACTCGGAATCGCCGGTCCGAATGGGGCGGGGAAGACGACGCTCATCGCGATGATGCTCGGATACCTCCGCCCGACGACGGGGACGGTCGAGATCAACGGTCTCTCGCCGCGCGAGTACGTCCAGCGGAACGGAATCGGATATCTGTCGGAGTTGGTTGCGATAAACCCGAAATGGCGCGCGGAGACCGCACTGATCCGGTACGCGACGCTCGCGGGGATGTCCACATCACAGGGCCGAACCCGCGTCAACGAACTTATAGAGCTCCTCGGTCTCTCCGAACACCGCGACAAGAAGGTAAAAGCCCTTTCAAAGGGGAATCTGCAGCGCGTCGGCCTCGCGCAGGCACTGTTGCGCGATGACCAGATCTTGGTGCTCGATGAGCCAACGCACGGGCTCGATCCCGTCTGGACACAGAAGTTTCGTGACATTGTGATCCAGCTGCGGCGCCCCGATCGAACCATCCTGATTGCATCGCACAATCTCGACGAGCTCCAGCGTCTCGCTGATCGCGTCGCGATCATTGACCACGGCCGACTGCAGCGCGTCGTAAGCACGGGGTACGAGCAGAGCGCTCCTGCGGTAACGCGTTTTCGCCTCACTCTCGCAGCGGGGCACGACAGAATTCTCGAGTCATTTCCACTGGCAGAAGATGCGGGACGGGGCGAGTACGACGTCACCGTGGGCAGCATTCAGGAGCTGAACAGCGCACTTGCGGACTTGATTCGTCGCGGAGCGCTGGTGGCAAGCGTGGTACCCGAGCACTCCGTTCTGGAGCGGCAGTTCAGGGAAGCGGTGGGAGATCCACAATGAACCGCAGCCGGATGGGGCAATACACGCTTTGGCAGTTTCGCGATTTCGTCGTCGAGCGAGGCATCGCGATAGTGCTGATCGGTCTCATGCTCGGCTACGTTCTCATCGAGCCGCTCCGCCGAGCCCTTGGGCCGGCATTCTCGATTGATGCGAAGTCGCCGGGAAGGCCCGTTCTAGTGATGGTATCGTCGTCCATCGTCTCGCTGGCAGTGCTGATCGCTGTCAACGGCATCGTCTCGACCGACCGGAAGATGGGCTACTATCGTTTCCTGTTCGCGAAGCCCGTCAGCCCGTTCGGCTATTACGCGCAGCTCTTCTTCGTTTACATGGCGGGCGTCATCGCGTCGATGCTGGTGCTCTCCGGTCTTCTCCACTGGGTCGTGCCGAGCTTCAGCATCATCCACTTCCTGCTCTATACGGCTGTTGTGTTCGTGGCGATGGGTGGCATAGGCTTCTTCATCTCCGTCGCCACACGATTCGACTGGCTGACGCTGGCCGCGGTTTGGCTGGGATCCCGAATCCTGCGCGACATCTACGGAGTGAAACCAGGATTGCCATCGAAGCTGGTCCAGATCCTTCCGCCGGTTCACAAGCTGAACGACCTCGCCACCGACATCATCGCAAACGGCACCGCGATCGCGAGCGATGTGGCGTGGCTGATGGCGTACGGGGCGGTATTCTTCGTGCTTGGATTGCTATTGCTGCGTTACGGGCCCCTGGCTGATTAGTGCTCACGACGTGCAGAGTTGCAACAGGATGCGAGCTGTCAGAGGCGTAGATGCTAATTGTTGGTTACTGACATCTAACCTCTGTGCCTCTGAAGGCTCGCATCCCGTCCCGTTGCAGTTGCCCCTAAACGAACCCGACGAATCGAATGGACCCCAGCTCAATTCACCGCACCGTCCTCCCCAACGGCCTCACGCTCCTCGTCCAGGTCGACCACTCCGCGCCGGTCGTCGCGATCGTGACGCACGTCAAAGCCGGGTATTTCGACGAGACCGATGACCAGAACGGCCTCGCCCACGCGCTCGAGCACATGTTCTTCAAGGGCACAAGAAAAAGGGGCGTGGGAGAAATCGCCAAGGAGACGAAGGCGAGCGGCGGTTACCTCAACGCGCACACGATCTACGACAACACCGTCTACTACACGGTGTTGCCGTCATCCGGATTCGCGAAGGGGCTCGACATCCAGGCCGACGCGTACGCCAACTCTGTCATCGATGCAGGTGAGCTCGCCAAGGAAATGGAAGTGATCATCCAGGAGGCGAAGCGCAAATCCGACAGTCCGTCAGCCGTGGCGACCGAGACCTTGTACGAGCTGCTTCACGACGTCCATCGGATGCGGCGCTGGCGCATCGGCAGGGAGCCAGGACTCCGGTCGTTCACTCGCGAGGGAATGAACGCCTTCTATCGCAACTTCTACCGCCCATCCAACACGATTCTCGCCATCTCGGGCGACGTCGACCCCGCCGATGCGCTGCACCGCGTGACGGATCTGTACGGGGCACTCGGCGCGGACAAGGCGGTTCGCACGCCAGGACCTAACGAACCCGACCATTCCGGATTCCGATACCGCGAGCTCACCGGCGACATCGCCCAGAGCGAGCTCGTCATCGGCTGGAGAACACCGGGGACACTCGATCCGGATACCCCGGTTCTCGACGTCGCTGCCGCTCTTCTCGGGACGGGGCGCGCGTCCAGACTATATCGAGCTGTTAGGGAAAGGAAGCTCGCTTCCTCGGTCAGTGCGTACGACTACACGCCAAGCGAGCTCGGAGTTTTCGTGGTGCAGGCGGAGATGGAGCCGGCAATGACCGCCGCGGCCGGCGCGGCAATCTGGGACCAGCTGCGTCAGCTTCGCGAAGGTCCGATCGACGAACATGAGCTCACGCGCGTGCGTCGCATTTTCGAGGCAAGGTGGGTAAGGCGACTCGAGACCGCCGAGGGACGAGCGAATCACCTCAGTGAATGGGAAGCGTTGGGTGGTTGGCGGCTGGGCGACGACTACTTCCGCAAGTACCTGTCGGCGACCGCGGGAGACGTCCAGCGAGTCGCGAAGAAGTATCTCGCGCCGGAGCGAGCGGCGGCGCTGATCTATCGTCCGGAGAAAGCCGCGATCGTCGCGTGCGACGCGGACGAGATGTTGACGATTCTTGCTGGGGGCAGAGGCGAACGGTTGCCGTCGATCCCTCCAGTCAAGGTGTCTGCTGCCGCGCCGAAATTGCGCGCCCTCCTGGAGAGAGAAGAAGCCGGCGTCTCGGTGTTTCGGACGTCCGGCGGAATCCCGGTGCTGGTTCGGCGAAAGAGAGGAACACCGATCGCGAACATCGGTGTCTACATCGTGGGAGGCGCGATAGAGGAGTCGGCGGAATCGGCGGGGCTTACACTTCTCACCGCGCGCGCCGCGTTGAAGGGAACGTCCCGCCGGACAGCATCGCAGATCGCCGAGGATGCGGAGATGCTCGGCGGCAGCATCACCGCGAGCGCGGGGAGCGACAGCTTCGGTTGGTCGTTCTCGGTCCCGCAATCGCGGCTTCCTGAAGCGCTCGAGCTGATGGGGGATGTGATTCAACACCCGACCATTCCGGATGACGCATTCGAGACGGAGCGGACGGTTGCACTCTCGAACATCGCCATGTTGCGCGACGATATGTACAGATACCCGATGCGACTCGCGTCGAAGCTCGCGTTCGCCGGGCATCCTTACGGCAATCCGGTGATGGGCACCGACGAATCGCTGCGATCGCTTTCCGCGCACCAGGCGCGCGATTGGCATCGCACCCGTGTCATGAAGTCAGCAGCGGTAGTTGGCGTCGTCTCGGACATGGATGTGCAGGAAGCCGCGGACCTTGTCGCGCGCCATTTGAGCGAGCTCGTGCCGCGAGACGCGCCGGAGCCAGCCAAACCGATCTGGCCGACTCACGCTGAGAGCGCGGTGGAATCACGTGACAAAGCGCAGACCGCGATGGCGCTGATGTTCCCAGGCCCTTCCCGCAGCAGCGCGGACCGATTCGCCGCATCGATGGTCGGCACCGTAGCGAGCGGCCTCGGAGGGCGCTTCTTCGATGAGCTCCGCGACCGTCAATCGCTTGCCTACACCGTTCACGCCGGCGCGAGCGAGAAGAGGCTCGTCGGCGTCTTCGCGTCGTACATCGCTACCTCGCCGGAAAAGGAAGATGTCGCGCGAGCCGGGCTCCTCGCCGAGTTCGAAAAGCTGCGCGCGAAGCCGGTGTCAGAGGAGGAGCTGACCCAGGCAAAGGAGTACACGATAGGCTCGCACGCGATCTCACAGGAGCTGGGATCCACGCTTCTGGCAGAGATGCTCGACGCGTGGATGTTCGGCTCAGGGCTTCACGAGATCACCGAATACGAATCGCGGGTGCGCGGTGTGACGGCGAAGGAGATGCGCGAGGTGGCGATTAGATACTTCGATCCTGAACGCAGGGTGGAGGGGATAGTCCGGGGCGTTGGGCGGACGGTGTAGCACCAACACACTGAAAATTCCCGCCTCGCGTTCTTTGTACTTGTTGTACCGGTCCGAGACTCGCGCGGGTGCCAGGCTAGTGCGCCCTCAACCCCTTCTCAGCAGTGAGGATCTCCGCGACGACCGGCCTCAATCTCCCGCCCGGCGCCCGCAGTCCCCGCACGGTGAGATAGTCACCGCCTTCATAGACCACGAGACCCTTGATCGGCGCCTGCGCTGTTGCCCACGCGAGCACGTCTTTCAGCGCACGCACCTGATTCCCCTCACCGTGCACGAGCGGATAGCCGCCCGCCGCGAAGACCCACTGCTCCTTCGGATTCGGGTATAGGCGCATCCACCGCTGCGCGACTCGGAGATGGGTGTCGAGAGAGCGCGCGCCATCGAATCCAGCGAGCAGTGAGAAGCCCACGACGTCGATTGGCGAGCTGCGCTGCGCCGCCCAGGCGTAGAGGGTGCTGTCCCGCGTGCCGTAGCTGCTCATCGGAACCGCGACCTTGATGCGCGGAAGGATGTAATGCGCGAGACGCGCCGCGCGCGAGAAATAGTCGATCCAATACTGCGGTGTCTGCTCTCCGAGCACACGCCCACCCTCCTCGAGCGGATCAACGGCCGGGATCAGATAGTCGGGTCTAAGCCGCCGCGCGATCCGATCGATGTCCTTGAGCCGTGACGTCGTGTAACCCTCTCGCGATTGCTTGATCTCCTTCTCGGCGCTCTTGGGATAGCCGAGAGCGACGATGAGGAGAGTGCTGTCAGCTCTGGCGATTTCGATCGAGCGGGCTATCGAATCGAGCGGGACACCATGTGCGGCTTCGGGGTCGATCACGATGCTGATTGCGTCGACGTCGAGCGTATCCGCGAGGTCGAGATCGTTGCTGATGGCGACGGGCGGAGGGCCGGCCCTCAAGTCGGGAAAAATCTTCAGCCCGATCTTGAAGTCTCCCTCGGGATGCTCCTGCAGCTGGTCCTTGTCGTGTGGCGCGTAGCTTCTGATCCCGGCATACGCTCCCGGCAGCTCGACTACCACAAGAGCCGTCATCGCTATCGCCGCGCCGGCAAGCCCAACGCGCACGAGGCGGGTGAAGCCCCAGCGCGCAGGCAGCGACGGCGCGAATAGCGGCACCTGGAGAAAAATCGGATTCCAGAGCGCCGGCGATCCGAAAAACGTGCCGAGCATGCTCGCCTGCGCGGCGTTGAACGCCAAACCGAATTCGGCGGGAGAGTCGCCGCGCGTGATCACGAACTTCGTCACTGCCACAGTAGCGATGATCGTGTTGTACACCAGCAGCGGAAAGCCGAGCATCGGCGTCACGAGGCGGCGCGTCAGGGCGTAGATGGTCTGCATCACGAACAGAAGCGCCGTGAACGGCCAGAGCCACGCGACGAGAAGGATCGCGCGGCCGTAGAGCAGCGACTGGGCCGTGTAGGCAATCACGAGGGCGGGCAGAATGAGGAGTCCCGCGATGCCGGTGATCGCCTGGAACGCGCGCGGTATGCGCCGCAACTTCACGATTCGACCCGCCATCAGGATGTCCCAGCCGATCATCGCCGCCGAGAGGGCGACGTAGATGGCCCCAAGCAATCCGTGCGAGGTCATCGAGCGAAGCTAGACATGGGCTCGCGCGCTGGCAAGCACTCACAGCCGCTCGTACTTTTCGATGGCATGAATCGACGCGCTCTGCTGACGCTGCCCAATACGGTTTCGCTTTCGCGCGTCGTGCTCGCGCTCGCGTTCGTGCTGGTCTCGGAACCGTGGGACCGGATTGCACTCATCGCCGTCGCGGGGTTCACGGATTTCATCGATGGCTGGCTCGCGCGCCGCGAAAAATCGGAGAGCAGCGCCGGCGCCCTTCTCGATCCGATTGCTGACCGCGTTTTCGTGCTGGTTGCGATTTCGACCTTCCTGATTGAGGGCCAGCTCACCACCGGCCAGTATTTCATCTTCCTGACACGCGATCTCGCGACGGCGGTCGGGTTCGTAGTCGCCAAAATTATTCCAGCGCTTCGGCCGGCCGTCTTTCGAGCGAGGATGTTAGGCAAGATCGTCACCGTCGTGCAGCTGATCACGCTCGTCGTGATAATCATCATGCCGGAGCTCACGAACATTCTGGTCCTGACCATCGGGGTAATCTCCGCTGCCTCCATCGTCGACTATACGATTGCGCTCTGGCGTGGTCGGACGCGCTAGACGCCTGCAAACGCTTCCGATGGGCCGGAGGCGGTTGGTTCCCGTCATGCTGGCGCTTGGCGCTGCAGTCGCGGCGCCGGCTCCCGCTCGGTCGCAGAACGCTCTTCAGCCATTTCAGAGCGAGCTGCGAATCGATGGGCTTTTTGCCCGAAGTAGCGCGATCGAAGCCGCTTATGGCGTAAGCATCCCGGCCGGGATTTACGTGCGGAATGGTTTCGTGGGAGGCCTGGGCGCCGGCCGCCATGGCCTCGACGGTCGGACCGATTTTGTCACCCGCTTCAGCTCCGACCCGTTCAGACAGAGTCGATGGGCCCCCTACGGGGGAGCCGGCCTGTCGGGTCGGTACCGACCAACTGCTGACGGCGGCTCGAGAGCCTACCTGCTGATTTTTCTGGGAATCGAGGGACCACTTGCGAGCGGGCAGGCTGTGGGATGGGTGCCCGCCTTTGAAGTGGGACTCGGAGGAGGAGCCAGGGTCGGCTTCATTCTTAGAAGGGGAATCACCGGCCGACGGTGAAGCAAAGGCAAAGTGAACACTACCGGCCGGTAGCGTTCAGTTCCAGCAGTACCAAAAAAAGGGCGCCGATTTGGGCGCCCCTTCCTTTAAACTGCTTTCCTGACCTTGGGCGGCTGGGCGAACCTCTCGCCTAGCACTCTGAGCTCCCCTATTTCCGACGGCTTGAGCTCATGATAGCGCTCCGTCAGGTAATCCATCGTATTGTCGAACCAATCCTTCTGGTCCTCTGGCGCTGAGCCAACTACCCCGCAGCGCATGATCTGCTGAAAGAGCTCGTCCCGGGCATCCTCGAAGGGAGTTGCCGCACGGACCGGCTCCTTCCGGAATCTGTTTTTCTGAGTGTTCATCAATTCGGTTGGCGTGAAAACGTCTGTGAAATCGTGTTCATCAATCTACTCCTTTTAGACACCATTTCATAGAAGAAAGGTTCATGCCGCAGCGCGTTTCTTGATGAAATCGAGCAGCAATTCCGAGAGATGATCGGGATTTTCCTCAGGAACGAGGCGCGCGATGCCGGCGAGTCTGACCAGCCGCGCATCCGGGATCGCATTGACCAGCCGATCCGCGAGCTTGGGATCGACCCACTTGTCCTCGTCCCCCCAGATAATGAGCGTTGGAGCTTTGATCTCCGCGTACTCATCCTC
>DASXYR010000200.1:0-9875 GCA_036502385.1 Gemmatimonadaceae bacterium | reverse complement strand
CTCGGCCCACGTCTCCCGGTTTTTCACGCTGTCGCCCGGCAGATGGAAATGATCGATGTCGTGCCGCAGCTCGGCCGGCGTCGGCGCAACCAAGCGACGATCACCTTCGTCGTCCTGCCAGTTGCCTTCCATGATCTCTGGCGCCGCGCCGACCGCGCGCGTCTGTGACGGAATCTCGCCACTGGCATGCACGGCGTATTCCCGATCATCGCTCGTCCTGAGGTAGAGGAGCCGGCCTTCGATCTGCGGCGCGACGGCGGAGATCTCACGCCCATAGCGCGGCGACGCGAACAGCTGACGATAGAGAAACGACGCGTGATCGATGGAGAAGAACAGCCCACCGATTCCGCCCGTCTTCATCACTTCGATGTCCAGCCCTTCCGGCAGCACGGTGATCGATCCGCCACCGACCAGCTTTTCGTTGCGCGCCTGCGCCAGCATCGCTTCCCCGATCGACAGCAGGACGATCATCACCGCGACGCCGATGCCGAAGCCGACGAACAGAAAGATCGAACGCCACGGTCGATAGGTGATGTTTCGGAACGCGAGCTGCGCGATCATGCGTCCACGATCCTGCCATCACGCATATGGACCTTGTGTCGCGCCGCGTTCGCGAGATCCTCGTCGTGCGTCACCACGACAATTGTTGTCCCGTCCGCATTCAGGCGCTGGAACAGTGCGATGATCTCCGTTCCGGTTTTCGCGTCGAGCTCACCCGTCGGCTCGTCGGCAAGCAACAGGGCCGGATGATTCGACAATGCACGGGCGATCGCGACACGCTGCTGCTCGCCTCCCGACATCTCCGATGGCCGATGATTGAGTCGCGCGCCAAGGCCTACGTAGGTAAGCAGCTCGGCCGCTCTCGCCCTGCGCTCCGTCGCCGGAACCCTCGCCTCCGCCATCGGCAGCGCGACGTTCTCGAGGGCGGAGAGAATCGGCATCAGGTAAAAGCGCTGAAACACGAAGCCGATGTTGTGCAGTCGGAACAGAGTCGCCTCGCGGTCGCTCATCGCGTCGACGCGGTTCCCCGCGATACTCACTGTGCCCGACGTCGGATGATCTATCACGCCGATCAGATTGAGCAGCGTGGATTTCCCACAACCCGAGGGTCCTACGATCGCGATGTAGTCACCCTGCTCGACCTCGAGCGACACTCCCCGCAGTGCGTGCACGCGGTCGGCGCCGATTGGATAATCGCGCCTGACGTCGCTGAGTGACACGATCACGCGATCGCCTCTCTGCGCAGCGATTCGGCGATCGGCAGGGACGCCGCGCGCCATGCGGGATAGATTCCAGCGCCGATTCCAGCGACGATCAGCAGGCCCATCGCCGCCCACGCTGCCTTTGCCTGGAACAGGAAGAAATCGATCGCCATCGGCAGTCCGGGGAACGCGGACAGAATGGCGTTGAGGTAGCGCGCGGTGATCAGGCCCAGTCCGAGCCCGAGAATCGCCCCCGCGAGACTAATCGCCACGCCTTCCAATACGACCTGCTGCACGAGGTGAGCGCGCGACACCCCGATGGCGCGCATCACCGCGATCTCTCCCGCGCGCTCGTTCACCGAAACCGTGACAAGCGTCGTCACCAGCAGGAATCCCACGAACAGGCTCACGGCGCCAAGTATGAAGGCGAGCTGCCGGAAATAACTGAGGCGGAAATCGACCTCGGCGATCGCCGTCGCGATCGAGATGGCGGTCACATTCGGAATCCTCGACTCGATCCAGCTGCGTATGCTGTCCGGATTCGCGCCTTTTCGCACCCGCACCATGAAGAGCGATGCGCGGTCGGTACGGTCCGGGTTCATCGCCTCCAGCGTCTCTCGCCTCACCACCGCTCCCGCCTGTTCGGCGGCGCCGTAAAGGAACTTGACATGCCCCGCGAGGACGAGTCGTCTCTGCCCCGAATATGTTCGGGTCTGTGGATCGTATCCCGTCGCGACGGTCAGAGTGTCTCCAAGCCGCGCTCCGAGTTTGGCCAATAGATAGTCGTTCGCGCCAATCGCGTCACTCGAAACGACATCTCGACCGGAAAGCAGCTCGTAGTCGCCCTGCACGGTGGGATCGATGCCTATTATGGACGCGCTCACATCGCGATCGCGCGCCGAGATGTGAATGGATCCGCCGAGCACGGGACTGATCTCACGCACGTCGGGATTGCTCCGGAGAGTGGCGATGATCGCGCTCACCCCGGGAATCGTCGCATCGGTGTCGAATGGCAGAGTTCCTTTCGGCGCGAGCCTGATGTCGTATCCCCGTGAGACAAGCAGCTCGCGAAATGACTCACGCATTCCCGTCGCGAGCATGACCATATCGAGCAGCATCGCCGCTGCGATCGCGACGCCCAACACTGCCAGCATGGTCCGGCCGCGATGGCGGATGAGCGATGCCTGCGCGAGTGTCGCCCTCACTCAGCGCCCGAACAACGCCAGAGGCGGAGTGCGCACCAGCCGAAGCGACGCCAGGAGTCCGGCGCCGACGCCGAGCACCAGGGAGAGCCCAACGGCGAGCGCGACGATCGGCGGGGTGATGACGGAGAAATGGAGCGGAGTGCGATAGACCGCCTGGTAGTGCCAGTTGATGAACAACGACGTCGCCCAGGCGATCACCACGCCGAGCACGCTGCCGAGGACGGCGACGAGCGCGGCCTCGATGACTATCGACTGAACGACCGAAGATCGCGAGATCCCCATCAGACGCAGCGCCGCGATGTCTCGACGCCTCTCGTCGACCTTGAGAACCATGATGCAAAGCAGAAAGACAGAGCTTGCGACGATTGTGATGAGGCCGATTGCCCGGTGGAACCTGCTCACCACCTGGAAGGTGCGCGAAGTTTCGACCGCGATGTCCCGTGAGCGATACGCCCTGAATCCGAACGCGACGTGATTGAGGCTCGCGAGTGTGCTGTCGATGCCGACTGATGATTTTGTGGCGATCGCGAAGCGGTCAACCCGATCCCCGTATCCCGAGAGTCGCTGGATCTGGTCGAGATGCATCCTTGCCGCGAAATCGCCGCGCGCAACCTCGGATGGATCTGCGCCGCGTCTCACGATCGCGCCGACGATTGCGGTTTCTGCCGAATCGGCGGCTGTGCCGGCGCGCGACGAAATCGTGACTCGATCGCCTACATGAAGGTGCGCCTTCGACGCAAACGCTTCATCGACTGCGATCGTTCGGGGTTGTGTCTGGGGCGGCGCGGACGCCTGCAAAAGCAGCGCGAAGGAAAAAAGAGCAAGGAGCACCTTCGAAAGCTAGCCGCGCCTCCGGCCACTGTCTGCCAGCGGCGCGATGAGAACGTTCGCCGCGAGCGCCGGCCCGATCGACAATTCCTGCCTGCCCAGCGTCAGTGTTATCGGCCCGTCGTAGGGCGCGCGCGCTTTCACCGTCAGCTTCTTGCCGGGAAGAATCGACAATTCTGCGAGATATCTCAGCATCGCTGGATCTTCGTCCGACACCCTGACCACTACGCCGCTCGTGCCGATAGGAAGCTGTGCCAGCGATGTGTACTCCGTTTCGTCGACCGACCCATCGCGCGTCGGTATCGGCGCGCCGTGCGGATCGACCTCCGGCTCCCCGATCGTCGCCGCCATCCTGTCCACCAACTCGTCGGAGGCGGCGTGCTCCAGACGCTCCGCTTCGTCGTGCACGCGATCCCACGGATAGCCGAGCGCTTCCGACAGATACGACTCGATGACGCGATGGCGGCGGAGTGTTCGCAGCGCCGCGCGCCTGCCACTCTCCGTGAGCCGCACGCCGTGATACCGCTCGTAGGCGAGCAGTCCCTGATCGGCCAGACGGCGCACCATTCCGCTCACCGACGCCGGCGCAATCGCGAGGCGTTGCGCGATCTCATTCGTCGCGGCGGCGCCCGACCCTCTTCCGATCGCATAGATGGCCTTCAGGTAATCCTCGGCCGGCGCGGTCAGCGATTCCGACACTTCGGCTTCCTCGCGAGCAGCGCTCATGAGCTTGATAAAGGACGCGGTGACGGCGCCGCTGGGGTTGGTTTCCCACGCACGAGAAGGACGGGAACCATGGAGATGTGCCGCACTTCATTCGCCACGCTTCCACGCAGGACGTCGGAGAGTCCCCGGTGTCCGTGCGTCGCCATCGCGATCAGGTCGCATTTCTCCCGTTGCGCGCAATCCGAGATCTCCTTCGCCGGATCGCCGCCCGCGAGAATCGCCTCGGCCTCGAAACCCTCCTCCTCCAGAGAGTCGGCAATCGCTTCGATGTACTCGCGGTCGCTCTTCATCTCTTCCGATTCGCGGAGATCGAGCTGCTTGATGTTGCGCGCGGCAAATCCGTCCGCGACGTGAATCAGCACGATGGATGCGCTGTCGCACGCGCGCGCCAGCTTTCTAATGTGATCGAGGACCACCTGGTCGTAAGCTGAGTGCTCTACGGGCACGAGTATGCGCTGGTACATCAGCTAACCGATCCCTGAAATAATTGGAACAGCAGCCAAATGTTGAGACTCGCGATGATGAACGCAACAGCGTATGCGAGCACCTTGAGCCAGGTGGGGTTCACCAGCTCGCCCATCTTGAGCTTGTCCGAGGTGAAGGCCACCAGCGGGAACACCGCGAACGAGAGCTGCATGCTGAGAATCACCTGGCTGAACACCAGCAGCTTGGCGGTTCCGCTCTCGCCGAACATGATCGCAACGATGATCGCGGGAACGATTGCGACGGCGCGGGTGATCAGCCGCCTCAGCCATGGCCGGAGCCGGATGTTGAGGAACCCTTCCATCACGATCTGCCCAGCCAGTGTTCCGGTCAGCGTCGAGTTCTGGCCCGACGCGAGAAGCGCCAGCGCGAACACCACGCTCGCTCCACCGCCCAGGAGGGGCGTCAGGAGCTTGAACGCGTCCTGGATCTCGGCGACTTCGGTGTGACCGCTCATGTGAAAGGTCGCGGCGGCGATAATCAGAATCGCCGCATTGATGAAGAGCGCGAACGTCAGTGCGATTGTCGAATCGATGAATGCGAAATGAACCGCCTCGCGCTTCCCAGCGAGCGTCTCTTCGTATTGGCGGGTCTGCACGATGGATGAGTGCAGGTAAAGATTGTGCGGCATCACCGTTGCGCCCAGAATGCCGACGGCGATGTAGAGCATCGACGGGTCGCTCACGATCTGACCCGAGGGAATGAATCCGCGCAGAACCGCGCCGATCGGCGGCTGCGAGAGGATTATCTCGAACAGAAAGCACGCCCCGACGGTCGCGATGAGCGCGATGACCAGCGCCTCGAGCAAACGGAATCCCTTGTTCTGCAGGTATAGAACTATCAGGACGTCCGCGGCAGTGATGATGATTCCGATCGCCATCGGAATGTGGAACAGAAGATTGAGGGCGATTGCCGAGCCTATCACTTCGGCTAGATCGCACGCGGCGATCGCGATCTCGCAGCCGATCCAGAGCAGGATTCCGACGGGCTTCGAGTAGTTGTCGCGACACGCCTGCGCGAGATCGCGCCCAGTGACGATTCCGAGCTTCGAAGCGAGTCCCTGCAGCAGAATCGCCATCAGGTTGGAGGCGAGAATGACGCTGAGGAGCGTGTACCCGAACTTCGATCCGCCGGCGAGGTCGGTTGCCCAGTTGCCTGGATCCATGTATCCGACGGCCACGAGATAACCCGGCCCCGCGAACGCCGCGATCTTCCGCCACCATCCGGTGCCGCTGACGGGAATCGAGCGATAGACCTCGACGAGGGAGGGAGTGGCCCGAGCGCGCCGCCATCCCGGCGGTGGAGAAACCGGCCCGGGCGCGACGTCCGGGTTGAGCTGGTTTGCCTTTCGCTTGAGGTCGATCCGTGTAGCCATGACGCTCAGTTTATGAGGAACTACGAAATAAGTTAGTGCGCCCTAACTTTTTTCGCAACTGTCATTCGCAGGCCGGTTAGGTGGGATTCGCCTTTCCTTTGTGGCCGTTCACAACCCGCGCAACGGCAACCGGACCGGTCGCCCGTAACTTCACCGAGAGATCCAGAACGGATCACTTACGTACCAACGAGATCACAATAGCAATGATTTCCTGGCCTTATGCGCATCTCCTCATCAATCACTTTCCGGTGGTGCTCAGCGTTTCCGCGCTCGCGATCGCGATCCTGGCGCTCATCCTCGGTCATCGCGCGTTGTGGCAGACCGCGATGGGCGCACTGACCGTCGCGGGACTCTTCATTTTCCCGGTCCACTTCAGTGGCGACCAGGCCGACCAGGCGCTCAAGGATCCATGGTTCATCAAGCCGGGTACGATCGAGGCGCACGACGCCGCTGCAACCTGGGCTCTGTGGGCAATTCTCCTCGTCGGGATCTTCGCCGCGTACTGTCTATGGCGATCGCTCAGGAGACCCACCGAGCTGCTGCCGGGATGGATGAAGACCGGGATCGTAGTCGGTGGCGTACTTGCCACGAGCACTGTTGCCCGCACCGCCTACCTGGGCGGGAAGATCATCCACGACGCGCCCGTGCTGGAGCTCAAGCAACCTCCGCCCGGCTTGCCCCCGGGCGTAGCTGCCGAACCCAACGGTCCCGACGCGCACTGACGAAGCGCGGGACGGTCTAGTCGAGCAACGCCAAGAGCTGCGCCAGAATCCGCTCGGTCATACCCCAGATGATCTGATCCTGGTGATGAAACGCGCGCCTGGTCATTTGAACGCCGCGCGCCAAAACCGTGGTGTCGCGCCATGAGTCCACCTGCCGCAGCGACTCGAGCGGAACCCAGAACGCCATCGCGACCTCGTCGCTCAGCAACAGCTCCTGCAGCCGCTTGAGCAGCACGACATACGGCCGCACGATGATCGCGGGAAGCCGGGTTGTCGTCGGACGTAAGTCGTCCAGCATCCCGATCACCGTTCCGTCGTGATCGAGATCGAGTCCCGTCTCTTCGCGCGTCTCCCTGATCGCGGTGTTGGCGAGATTTACATCGCCCGTCTCTTCGCGTCCGCCCGGGAACGCTACCTGACCACTCCAAGGATCTGCCGGATAGTCCGCGCGCCTGATGAAAAGGAGCTCGGGCATTCCGGATTCGCCGGCGCGGAAGATCAGCGCCACCGCCGCTCTTCGGACGCCTTCCTCGCTCTCGGCGCGAACGGCTTTGTGGGATTCGAGGGCTGAATGCAGCTTCACAATGTCGGGATGTGCGAGAAGCTTCGTCACGCCATCGTCCGCATCCACCGCATCCCCGCCGTCGTCGCTCACGTCATCCCGATGTCGCGTTGCGGACGAAGAACTTCACCGTCTCTTGCACGACCTTTTCCAGAACGGGTAGAACCTCATTGAGCGGATGAGTCGCGCCGAAGCCATGGTTCGCGTCCTTTATCAATCGTAGCGTGCTCACCCCCGGCGACAGCTCATGAAGGCGCTCCGCTTCCGAGCTTTTTACCGTCTCGTCACTTGTTCCGTGCATAATGAGCCACGGCGCCTTTACCTTCTTCGCCGCCGCCCCGATGTCGAGCTTCGTCGCTCCATGCAGCTCGACATCCTCGAGCAAGTCAGTATCGATCCGCATCACCTGTCCCGTGCGCGAATTCGTCACCTCGGCGTATCCCTTTTTGCGCCAGGTCAGCGCCTCCTCGGGTGTCCACCAGTTCGTCCGTCCGATCGACGCCCACGTGACGAGGGAATTCACCTCGGACGCGTGACCCGCGGTGTAAATGATTGCCATCGCGCCGCCCCGTGAATGCCCGAACAGGCCAAACTTTCCATCAATGATCTTCATGCGCCGCGCGAAGTCGTACACGTTTTCGATGTCGTCCTGTTCCCTCGAGAACGTGTTTCCTGCGAACGCATCCGGCTCAGTGAACGACTCGCGGTCGGGACCGATACCGCTCCCCGAAAAATCAAAGGTCATGGCATTCAGCCCCGCCTCGGCCAGGGATCGACCGAGGTAAGGGAAGAATGCCCAGTGCGCGAATCCCTTGAATCCGTGACAGACGATTACCGATCCCAGCACCATCTCCACCGGCCGGTATACTTCTCCGCGAATAAAGAGACCGTCCGCGCACGGAATCGTGAACGGCTCCGGGCTCTTCACATCGACCACAGTCATCCTTCGATCTCGCCGTTGATGTCGCCCCAACCCAGAAATCCGCGCGACATCGACGCGACGTTGTCGTAGCCCATCTGCTTCATGGTAAGCGCCGCGAGCGCCGACCGGTTTCCGCGCGCGCAGTAGATCACCACGCGCTGGTCGCGATCGATCAGCGCCTCGACCTTGGTCTCCAGATTTCCTCGCGGGAGATGCACCGCATGCGGGAGCCTGCCGAGGTTCCACTCATTGGGCTCTCTCACATCGAGATAGACGACGCTCTCGCCGCGCGCCTGCATCTCGCGCACCTGCTCGGGCGTCACTTCCTCGATCTGCCTTTTTGCATCCTCGATGAGATCCTCTCCGGTCTTGTGCGTCAATCGTGCGATCTCCTCAGGAGGTGTAGGACGTCACCGTCAGCGAGCGTCCCGCGGTGTCCACGCGCGCCATCGCGCCCAGCGGAATCGTCCACTGTTCGGCGATGTGCCCACTCGGAATTCCGGCTAGACACGGCACGCCGAGCGCGTGCGAGATCTCGCCAAGCACCTGATCGAGCGACCGGGCGCCAGCTTCCGCACCGCCGGCGTCCTCGGGACATTTCGTGCAGTCGCCGAATACTATCGCTTTGCACGCATTCAGCGCTCCACTGAGCGACAGCTGCTGGAGCATCCGGTCCAGTCGGTACACCGGCTCATTGACGTCCTCGAGGATGAGGATTCCGTCGGCGAGATCCGGCATGTACGGCGTGCCGCACAGCGAAGACAGCACCGAGAGGTTTCCCCCGACGAGCCGGCCTTCGGCGGAGCCGGCGTTGATCTCACGCGCGTTGGGCGCGGTCCCGCATGAATTGGTCTGCTGCATTACCGCACGCTCGAGCGAGTCGCGCGAAAAATCGGTGAGGACTTCTCGCGCGGTGGGTCCATGAAAAGTGACGAGCCTGCACTTCCTTTGGACAGCGGTGTGAAAGGCGGTGACGTCCGAGTAGCCGAGGATGACCTTCGGTGCCCGCGAAAGCGCGTCATAGTCGATGCCCGCGAGAAGCCGCATCATTCCGTATCCGCCGCGCAGACACCAGATCGCTTCGATCTTCGGATCGCGCAGCGCGCGATTGATGTCGTTGAGTCGATCGCGGTCGCGCCCCGCGAGATATCCAGTGCGATCGGACGCGTGTGTTCCGATGATGGGTTCCCAGCCGAGCGTGCGCGCATTTTCCTGCGCTCGCGGGAGCTCTTCCGGTTTTTGCAGTGGACCAGCTGGTGAAATGAGCGCGACTTGCGCGCCGGATTTTAGGGGCGCGGGCGCGCGAAAGTGCTTCACGGCCACTGAGCGTCTGTGTTGTGGCTCGAATTACGCAGTGAATCGGTCGCTTGCATGTGCGTAATATGGCATGTGCATTGCTTTTTTTCGCGCCTGGCAACAACCAACTCTGGAGGGTAGCAGAATGGCCGGTACAGAAGGCGAATTCGGAGCTAAAGGTGGTGGCGGTCAGGGAGGCGGTGGTGGTTCTCCCGGAGGCGGCGGTGGTAAACCCGGAGGTGGTGGTGGCCAGGGTGGTGGCGGTGGAGGCGGCAGGCCAGGCGGAGGTGGTGGCGGCGGACAAGGCGGCGGCGGCGGCAAGCCCGGCGGCGGTGGTGGTGGACAGGGCGGCGGCGGCGGCGGCGGTAAGCCTGGTGGCGGCGGTGGCGGACAAGGCGGCGGCGGTCAGGGCGGTGGTGGTGGTGGACGCCCGGGCGGCGGCGGCGGCGGACAAGGTGGCGGGGGACAAGGCGGTGGAGGAGGCGGCCGGCCCGGTGGTGGTGGCGGCGGCGGATCCTCTGGTGGTGGTGGTGGAATGGGAGGGGGAGGCCAGG
>DASXYR010000199.1:0-2197 GCA_036502385.1 Gemmatimonadaceae bacterium | reverse complement strand
CTTGGCCCCGATCACCTACCCCACACCGAACGAAGCGTAACCCTTTGGCAGCTTGTTACTTCGACGTCGACGGCACGCTCGTGACCAGCAATCTGGTTCACCCGACGCTCTATTACTTGATCAACCAAGGCACCCCGCTGCAGACGGCAATGCGGGTTGGGCGCGCGTTGTTCGGCGCTCCGCGCATGGCGCTGGCCGAGATGGTGGACCGACGCACGTTCAACGAGCTTTTGTTCGCGAGCTTTGCCGGCATCAGCGAGGATCGCATGGTGCTTTTGGCCGAAGACGCCTTCGAGAACGTGCTCAGACCGTCGCTCTATCCCGCAGCCAAGGGCCTCGTGGAGAAGAGCCGCGCCGCCGGTCACGACGTGGTGCTCGTCTCCGGTGCCCTGACCGTCGTCTTGGAGCAGCTCTCGCGCTACCTCGGCGCGCAAGAGGTGATTGGGAACCGCCTCGAATTCAAGGCTGGCATCGCCACCGGTAAGTTGCTCAAGCCGGTCGTGGCGGGCCCGGAAAAGGCCCGCTTGATCCGCGAGCACGCCAAGGAAAAAGGCTACGATTTAGCCGAATGTTTCGCGTTCAGCGATAGCTACTCCGACGTGCCCATGCTGAGCGTCGTAGGCCATCCTGCCGCAGTGAATCCCGACAAACGCTTGGCGCTTCTGGCCAAGGCCTATAGCTGGCCCAGCTTCGATCTGAATCATCCGACATGAATCATCCCTGTCTCGTCACTCTGGAGCGCGATAGCGCTCCGCGCGTCTTGTTCTCTGGCGATCGTCTCGTGGAAGTAGACCTGCCGCCCGGCACGCGTTGCATCTATCCGAAGCCGCCCGCTGAAGGTTTGAAGGATCCAGACGCCGCGATTCGCTACGCGATCAATCACCCGCTCGGTAGCGATCCCCTGTACGCCAAGTTGCGTCCCGGGATGAAGGTGACCATCGCCATCGACGACATCTCGGTGCCGCTGCCGCCGATGAAGCGTCCCGACGCGCGTGAGCGCGTGCTCACGATCGTGCTCGCTCTGCTCGCCGATCACGGCGTGGACGACGTCGAGCTGATCATCGCGACCGGTATCCACCGCCGGATGAAACCGGCTGAAATTCGCCATATCGTCGGCGACAAGATCTTCGACGCTTACCACCCAGACCGGCTCTACAACCACGACGCCGAAGACAAGGCGAACATGGTTGCCATCGGCACTACTCGCCACGGCGACGTGCTCGAGCTGAACCGCCGCGCGGCGGAGAGCGATCTCCTCATCTACGTGAATCTAAACTTCGTCGCCATGAACGGTGGCCATAAGTCGGTCGCGGTCGGATTATGCAGCTACAAGAGCCTGCGCCCGCACCACAACCCGCGCACCATCGCCGAGTCCGATAGCTACATGGACCCGAAGCGCTCCAAGCTCGCGACGGACATCGAGCTGATGGGTCGGCTCGCGCACAAGCATTTGAACATCTTCACCATCGAGACCACGGTGAACAATCGCATGTTCGACCGCTCGCTCGAGTTCTTGACCAAGAACGAAGACGACCTGACCGGTTCGGAGCGTTTGAAGCTGAAGGCCATGGTCATGGCTACGAGCAAGCTGCCGCAGGGCGCGCGTCAAGCCATCTTCGACAAGTTCCCGGCCCCGTACGAGATCACCGGCGTGGTTGCAGGCGCGACAGATGCGGTGCACGAGCAGACCATCGCGCGAAATTTCGACCAATATTGCGTGCCCATCGAGGGCCAGGCAGACGTGCTGGTCACGGGCATTCCGTTCATTAGCCCGTACAACGTGCATGCCTTCTTGAACCCGCTCTTGGTGCAAGTGTTGGCGCAGGGCTACCTGTTCAACATGTATCGCAACGCGCCGCTGGTGAAAAAAGGCGGCACGCTGATCATCACGCATCCGTGCACCGACAAGTTCGATCACGAGCAGCACGCGCCCTATATCGATTTCGTGCACCGGCTGCTGCCCGAGACGCGTGATTCGGAGGTGCTGCGCAACAAGTATGAAGAGAAGTTCGCCCAAGATCCGGCGTTCATTCAAATGTTCCGCACCGGGTATGCTTACCACCCCGCGCACCCGTTTTTCATGTGGTACTGGGGCGAGAACGGTCGTCAGCATTTGGGCCGCGTGATCGTGGTCGGCGCGGACAACGAATACATCCCGCAGCTCTTGGGTTGGGAGACCGCACCCAGCATGGAAGAG
>DASXYR010000198.1:0-3628 GCA_036502385.1 Gemmatimonadaceae bacterium | reverse complement strand
TGCGTGTTCGTGATGGCTGCCCTCTTTTGTGCTTCGGCGCAGCGGCAGCCGCTGGCGCAGAGTGCCGCGAAGACAGCCGCGGGTAACGCGAAACCGAAGCAGACCGGACTTTCGCCGGCCGCTTCGCGCAAAACGCCAATTACCGAAGACAACATAGCCGACACGGGTCCGGTGGTGTTCGAAGATATCGCCCAGGCGGCCGGGCTTTCGGGATGGAAGCACACCATGGGCGCGCCGGACAAAGGTCTCATCTGCGACGTGAACGGCTCGGGAGTCGGGCTCATCGATTTCGACAACGACGGCTGGCTCGACATGTATCTTGTGAATGGTTCCAACTTCAGCGCGCTGGATGGGAAACAGGAGCCGCCGCACGCCGCCTTGTTTCACAATAATCACGACGGCACGTTTACCGATGTTGCGGCGAAGGCAGGCGTGACCAACGACCGTTGGGGCTTTGGCGTGGCCATTGCCGACTACGACAACGACGGCTGGCCGGACATCTTTGTGACCAACCTGGGAAAGAACCGCCTTTACCATAACAATCACGATGGCACCTTCACCGATGTCGCGGAGAAAGCCGGTGTTACCCTGGGCAACTGGTCGGCCGGCGCGACTTGGGGCGATTACGACGGCGACGGGCGGCTGGATCTGTTCGTCACTGGATATGTGCACTTCGATCGCGCCAACCTGCCCTACGAGAAGACCAAGGCCGTTGGATACAGCTACTGCGAATTTCGCGGCGAGCCGGTAATGTGCGGCCCCAAGAACATCCAAGGCGAACCCGATCACCTGTTTCACAATAACGGGGACGGCACGTTTACTGAAGTCAGCGCCAAGGCCGGGGTTTCAGATGAGGTCAATCGATATTATGGATTTACTCCAGTGTTTGTGGACGTGAACAACGACGGCAAAGTCGACCTGGTGGTTGCCGACGATTCCACGCTCAGTTATCTCTACATCAATCGCGGCGATGGAACATTTGAAGATGCGAGTTACGCCTCGGGCTTCGGGCTGAATGAGGATGGGCATGAAGTGGCGGCCATGGGCGTGGCGGTGGGTGACTATCTGAATAATGGCCTGATCGATTTTGCCATCAGCGACTTTTCCGATGAGGCCAAACTGCTTTTCCGAGACGATGGCAATGCGAGCTTCACTGAGATGTCGATGCGCTCGGGAATCGGGAAGGTCTCGATGCCCTTTCTGGGATGGGGGACGGGCTTTATCGATTATGACAACGACGGCTGGCTTGATCTCCTGTTCGTCAATGGACACATCTATCCCGCGGCCGATCGGCTGGACTGGGGAACGTCGTACCGCCAGCGCCCGCTGCTGTTCCGCAACCTGCGCGACGGCAGGTTCGAGGAGATGCCAGCCGTGAAAGGCACGGCCCTGGCGCAAATCATTTCCGGGCGCGGAGCGGCGTTCGGCGATTTGTTCAACGATGGCAAGATCGATGTGGTGATCAGTCCGATCGAGGGCAGCCCGGTGCTTTTCAGAAACGTCTTTTCCGATCATCATCATTGGGTGGAATTGAAGCTGGTGGGAGGACCGAAGAGTCCGCGCGACGCTGTGGGTGCGACGGTTTACCTCACCGACCACGGGATACGGCAACGGCAGGATGTAATGAGCGGCGGCAGCTATGTCTCCAGCAACGATCCGCGGCCGCACTTTGGTCTCGGAGACGCAACCGACGCCGGTACAGTCGAGATCCATTGGCCGTCGGGCGCAAAGGAGACGGTGAAGCTTCCCGCTGTCGATCGCATATTCACGGTAACTGAGGGCCACGGCGTCACGGCATCCTTGTGTTCCGGACAGCCTTGTGCGCTTGCCGTACCGCCCGTGCAACCATCCAACTCGCCGCGGAGCAAGCCTTGATAGGCGTTCGCACACGGTTGCGTCCACTGTTCGGCGCGGCATGTCTGCTGGCGGGAGCGTTGGCGGCGGGACCGCAGTCGACCCTGCCGGGTTCCCAGCATGCCGCCCCTGCCCCTCCGTCCCAGGCAATGGCTGCCCCGCGCTTCGTCGACATTACGGAGAAAGCCGGCGTGCACTTTCAGCACCAGGCCCTGCATACCACGCGCAAATATCTGCTCGAAACCATGGGTTCCGGAGTGGCCCTTTTCGATTGCGACAACGACGGCCGACTGGATCTGTTTGTGGTCAACGGCGCGCCCTACACGGATCCCACGCCGCCCGGCTTCATCCCGCAAAAGAAATCTCCCCAGGACTGGAACCGGATGTATCACCAGAAGCCGGACGGCAGCTTCGAGGACATCACCGAGAAATCGGGGCTCAAGGGCGTGGGCTACGGCATGGGGGTGGCGGTGGCCGACTACGATAACGACGGTAACGAGGATCTCTTCGTCACGGCGTACGGATCCAACCGCCTCTATCGCAACAATGGCGATTGCACGTTTGCCGATGTGACAGAAAAGGCGGGAGTCGCCGGCAGCGGCTGGTCCACTTCAGCCACCTGGATAGACCTGGATAACGATGGCCTGCTCGACCTGGTGGTGGATCGTTATGTCACCTGGGACTGGAACGATGTCTGGTGCGGCGAGCATCGCGAAGGCTATCGTGCCATCTGTCACCCCGACGTGTTTCTGCCCATTACCATGCTGGTGTACCACAACGAGGGCAACGGCCACTTCACCGAGGCGGCACACAAGATGGGCCTCGACAAACCGGCCAAGGCGCTGGGGATCGCCATTGCCGACTACGATCGCGACGGGCGCAATGACATCTACGTGGCCAACGATTCGATGCCCGAGTTTCTGTTTCATCAAAAGGCGGACGGAACCTTTGACGAAGTAGGGTTGGAATCGGAGACGGCGGTCAATGCCGAGGGCCAGACCTACGCGGGCATGGGCGTGGACTTTGCCGATTACGACAACGACGGCTGGCCCGATATCGTGGTGACCGACCTTGCCAATCAGCGCTACGCGCTCTACCACAACAACCGCGACGGAACCTTCGATTATGCATCGCTGGCCAGCGGAGTGGGCGGCATTTCGCAGCTTCACTCCGGATGGGGCGCGCGGTTCCTCGATTACGACAACGACGGATGGAAAGACCTGCTGATCGCGCAGGGCCACGACATGGACAATATCGAAGTCGTCTCACCTCAGTTTCGCTACCGCGAGCCGGTCTCGCTGATGCGCAACACGGGCGGGAAATTCGTGGACGTGTCCGGCGTCTCCACCGGTATCTTTCACGATGCGTGGGTAGGGCGCGGGCTGGCCATCGGCGACATCGATAACGATGGGCGCATTGATGCCGTGGTCAGCACCAACGGCGGGGATATCCACATCCTGCGCAATGAAACCGACACGCCCCATCACTGGATCACGCTGCGCCTGGTTGGGCACAAGAGCAACCGCGATGGGATCGGCGCAGTCGTCAAAATAGTTACGGATCAAGGGCCGCAATGGGTTACGGCCACCACCTCGGGAAGTTATCTTTCCGCCAGCGATCCGCGGGTGCATTTTGGATTGGGCAACACTTCGCTCGCATTGAGCATCGAAGTTCGGTGGCCGAGTGGCGCGTCGCAGACGCTTTCAAATGTCAAGGCCGACCAACAGGTCCAAATCGACGAGCCGACGGGATCTGACCCCAAGCCCGCGGTTAC
>DASXYR010000197.1:0-5324 GCA_036502385.1 Gemmatimonadaceae bacterium | reverse complement strand
CGCCAGTGGTGGAACCTAACCAGCACAGCGCCGTAGATTGGAGTACATAATTGACAACCACACCGGCCGGTCCTTTCAACATGCATCGCTACACCCTGATCACTTCGCTTTCTCTGCTCACGATTCTCGCCGCCCCTTCGGACGCCCAGACCCAGAATCCGCCGTTCGCCTATCCCGCGGCAACCAAGGGCACTCAGGTGGATGACTACCACGGCGTAAGCATCGCTGACCCCTATCGCTGGCTCGAAGATACCGATGCCCCTGAGACGAAAGCGTGGGTGGAAGCCCAGAACAAACTCTCCGACGGTTTTCTCGCGACGATTCCGGAGCGAGCCAGCATCAAATACCGGTTGACCCAGCTATGGAATTATGCGCGCTACGGCGCTCCATTCAAGGAAGGCGGCCGATACTTCTACTTCGAGAATACGGGTCTCCAGAACCAGAGCGTCCTCTTCGTTCAGGACCGCCTCGACGGGCCGGCACGAGTACTTCTCGATCCGAACGTCCTCTCTGCGGATGGGACGGTGGCGCTCTCAGGACAGGCCGCGTCGGACGACGGGCGGTATCTGGCCTACAGCCTGTCGACGAGCGGATCGGACTGGCAGGAGCTGCATGTCCGCGAGGTCGACACCGGTCGGGACCTCCCCGACACCGTGAAGTGGGTGAAATTCTCGGGGATCTCCTGGACTCACGACAACAAGGGGTTCTTTTATTCGCGGTACGACGAGCCGACGTCCGGCAACAAGATGACTAACGTCAACCGCAACCAGAAAGTCTATTATCACCGCATCGGGCGTCCTCAGTCGCGCGACGAGCTCATATACGACCGACCCGACCAGCCAGACTGGATCTTCGGCGCGAACGTCTCCGATGACGGACAGTATCTGATCATCACCGTGTTCCAGGGCACCGACGTCCGCACGCGACTGTACTTCGTGGACCTCGACAATCCGGGCAAGCCGGAGATCAACAATCCCGTCGTCCGCATGATCGACAAGCTCGACGCCGAGTACGAGTTCGTGGGAAACCGGGGCACGAATTTCTATGTGCGTACCGATCGCAACGCCCCGCGCGGACGCATCATCGCGGTGAGTATCGAGAATCCGAGGGAGGAGCGGTGGAACACGATCGTGGGCGAGAGCAAGGATGCGTTGGTGAGCGCCACGATGGCCGGCGAGAACATCGTCGCCAACTATCTCCAGGATGCGCACTCGAGCATCCGGTTCTTCAGCGGCTCGCGTGACGCACTGCGCGACCAACGCGACCAGCGGCCGCGCCAGCAACCCCAGCCCAAGAATCCGGGGAGCATCTACGACGACACGAGCACAGCCCCCATCGTGAGTCGCGGGTCTCGCGCCCTCACCGGCGGCGGGTTCACGCCGCTTGGCGAGCTGCAGCTCCCAGGAATCGGCACGGTCGGCGAGTTGCACGGCAAGCAGGGGGATGACGAGCTCTTCTACAGCTTCACGTCGTTCCTGTATCCGACGACGATCTACCGATACGATCTGAAGACGCGCGGCAATGAGCTGTTCCGCGCGCCGAAGGTCGCCTTCGACGCGAGCAAGTACGAGACGAAGCAGGTTTTCTATACGAGCAAGGATGGAACGCGCGTGCCGATGTTCATCACCGCGAAGAAGGGACTCACACTCGACGGCAGCAACCCGACCCTCTTGTACGCGTACGGCGGATTCAACATCTCGGAGACGCCTGCCTTCTCGGCGGCGAATGCGGCGTGGCTCGACATGGGTGGCGTCTATGCTCTGGCCAATCTTCGGGGCGGCGGTGAGTACGGCAAGGAATGGCACGAAGCCGGAATGCTCGCGAAGAAGCAGAACGTGTTCGACGACTTCATCGCGGCCGCCGAGTATCTGATCAAGCAGAAGTACACGTCGACTCCGAAGCTCGCGATCCGCGGTGGGTCGAATGGCGGCCTGCTGGTCGGAGCGGTGATGACACAGCGACCCGAGCTCTTCGGCGCGGCACTGCCGGAAGTCGGCGTCATGGACATGCTCCGCTTCCAGAAATTCACGATCGGGTGGGCCTGGACCTCCGACTACGGATCGTCGGACAACGCGGATCAGTTCAAGTATCTGCGCGCGTACTCGCCGCTGCAAAACATCAAGCCGGGCACGTGCTATCCACCAACGCTTGCGTTCACGGCGGATCACGACGATCGAGTCGTTCCTGGCCACACCTTCAAGTTCGTCGCGACGATGCAGGCAGCCCAGGCGTGCGCCAACCCTATCCTCGTCCGCATCGAGACAAAGGCTGGGCACGGCGCTGGCAAGCCCACCACCAAGCAGATCGACGAAGCAGCTGACAGATTCGCGTTTCTCGTGAGGGAGCTGCACATGAGACCGACGCTCCAGTAAATGGAAACCTTTCTCGGGGCCGCGGATGCAGTGATCCAGATCCTGCGTACCGCGCTGCTTTCCATCGCGGTAGTGTTCGGCATCGTGTGCGTTCTCGACTGGGCGGTGAGGACGAGAAAGATCAGTCCGTTCAACGCGATTGCGCGTTTCTGCAGATCGACAGTCGATCCGTTCATCTCGCCGATAGAGCGAAAGGTCGTTCGCGCCGGCGGGACGCCCGCGTCGGCGCCGCTGTGGGCGCTCGCAATCGTTGTGATCGGCGGGATACTTCTCCTCACGCTTCTCGACGTCATCCGGCTCGAGGTGATCAGGTCGATCATCGCCTCGCAGGAAGGGACGGGAGGAATCTTCCAGCTGCTGGTGCGCTGGACGTTCGACATCCTGAAGGTCGCCCTGATCGTGCGGGTGATCAGCTCGTGGCTGCCTATATCGCCGTACTCGTCCTGGATCAGATGGAGCTACGCCCTGAGCGAGCCATTCCTTGCTCCGCTCAGGCGCGTCATCCCAGCTTTTGGCGGCTTTGATTTCACCCCGATCCTGGCGTACTTCATCCTCGGCTTTCTCGAATCGCTGCTGCTCAGATTGGGGTGAGCGCTTTCGACGCCCGTCGCGCGGCGCAATGTGTGCATCGTTTCTGGTTTCTCTTCGCGGACGAAGGTAGTTGAGGTTCGCGACGTCAATCTCGACCGAGTTCTACAGCTGGCTGACTTGGAGCGGAGGAATCCCTGAGTGGCAAAAGTGATTCTGGTTGGAGGCGATGTGGCCCTGCTCGAGGGACTCGCTCAAACGCTGCTCGGGTTCGAGCACGAAGTTTCCTGCACAACCACTATCGCCGAGGCAGCGGCTCTCACGAGTGACGCGCCGACGCTGGCTGTGGTCTCGTGCGACGCACTCCTGGACGCCGGCCTGGCCGCCACCCTTCCCCTGAACCCGGGGGGCGCGCTCATCGTTTACGGATCCTCCCATGACGAGCGGCCGTTTCTCGCCACCAAATTGCAGCGGGCCACATTGGCCCACCTGGTGCTTCCCCTGGAGCGACACAGACTCGTCGCGCTCGTGAAGTCGTTCGATAACCGGTCGCGCACCACTGGCCGCGCCATCCGCGAAGACTATCTCGACGACTCCCAGCTCGAGTTCTGACCGAGCGGACTGGCGAGCGGCGAGTTTGGCTTGCCCGGAGACTCTCTCTCTACTACTATAGTGAGTAGGGCATAACTGAATCCGTGGCGATTTAAGGCAACTTGCGGCCACGTTAAATAAATCGCTAAAGCGCTCGCCCGGCGCCTATGCGCGGGCTTTTTTTGTTTTAGCCCAGACGCGATTGTTGCCGTGGCGGATAAAGCCGTCATTCCTTCTGTTGAGCATGAAGAGCAAAGGCTGAAATGACCGATACACACAAGAAATCACGATACCTGGACGAGCTGAGCCGCCGAGTGCTGGTGTACGACGGCGCGATGGGGACGAACATCCAGCGATACAACCTCTCCGCCGAGGATTTTGGCGGAAAGTCGCTCGAAGGGTGCAACGACAACCTCGTGCTCACCCGTCCCGACGTCATCCAGGCGATCCACGAGTCCTTCCTCGCGGTCGGATGTGACGTGGTCGAGACGTGCACTTTCCAGTCGACCCCGCGTCGCCTCCACGAGTGGGGACTCGGCGACAAGGTTCGCGACATCAACATCGCCGCCGCTCGTCTTGCGCGGGCGGCCGCCGATAAATATTCGACCCCCGAGCGGCCGCGTTTCGTGGCCGCATCGATGGGCCCAACCGGAATGCTTCCCTCGAGCTCCGATCCTGTATTGTCGAAGATCACCTACGAGGAGCTGGCCGATAACTATTACGAGCAGGCGAAGTATCTGGTGGAGGGGGGCGTCGATCTTCTGTTGATCGAGACCTCGCAGGATATCCTCGAAGTGAAGGCGGCCGTCGCCGGCATCGAGAGACTGTTCGTCGAGATCGGCCGCCGCATCCCTATTCAGACGCAAGTGACGCTCGACGTCAGCGGACGCATGCTCCTCGGCACCGACATCGCGAGCGCGATGACGACGCTCGAGGCGCTTAAGGTCGACGTCATCGGACTCAATTGCTCCACCGGGCCCGAGCACATGCGCGAGCCGATCAGATACCTGTCCGAGCACGCAACGCTTCCGCTGTCTGTGATTCCGAACGCCGGACTGCCACTCAACACGGGCGTCGGCGAAGCGGTTTATCCGCTCGAGCCGGCACCGATGGCCGCCGCCCTATCCGAGTTCGTGAAAGACTTCGGAGTGCGGATCGTCGGCGGCTGCTGCGGCACGACTCCCGAGCACCTCTCGGCAATTGTGACCGCGGTGCGTACTGCGGAAAGCGCGGCCAGGCCGTCGAGCCATCATCAGCACGTGCCGCGCGTGAGCTCGGCCATGCGCGCGATCACGCTGCACCAGGATCCGCCGCCGCTACTCGTTGGCGAGCGCGTCAACGCGCAGGGCTCGCGCAAAGTGAAGCGTCTCCTGCTTGCGGACGACTATGAGGGAATTCTCGAGGTCGCGCGCGAGCAGGTCGATTCGGGCGCGCACGTCCTCGACGTATGCGTAGCGCTCACCGAGCGCGGTGACGAAGCCGAGCAGATGTCGAAGGTCGTGAAGCTGCTGTCGATGAGCGTGGAAACCCCATTGGTGATCGACTCGACCGAGGCCAACGTCATCGAGGCCGCGCTCGAGCACATCCCCGGGCGTGGGATCGTCAACTCCATCAACATGGAGAACGGCCGCAAGCGCATCGACTCCGTCGTTCCTCTCGTCAAGAAACATGGCGCGGCAGTTATCGCGCTGACGATTGACGAGATTGGAATGGCGAAGACCCGCGAGCGGAAGCTCGAGGTCGCCAGGAAGATCTACGACATCGTCGTCAACGAATACGGACTTGCCCCCGAAGACATCATCTACGATGCGCTCACGTTCACGCTCGCTACCG
>DASXYR010000196.1:0-4099 GCA_036502385.1 Gemmatimonadaceae bacterium | reverse complement strand
CACCGCAGGCGCATCAGTGGGCGGTCGACGAATTCAAGAAACTTCGGAGCGACGGTCTCTTCGTCCCGTTTACGCTCGACAAGGAGACGGTCGTCTTTCCGGGATTCGACGGCGGTGCGGAATGGGGCGGCTCCGCGCTGGATCCAGGTACCGGCGTGCTCTACTTGAACGCCAACGACATCGCGTGGACATCGAGCATGCACCGTACGGCTC
Source organism: Gemmatimonadaceae bacterium (assembly GCA_036502385.1). GTDB lineage: Bacteria > Gemmatimonadota > Gemmatimonadetes > Gemmatimonadales > Gemmatimonadaceae > UBA4720. The sequence goes on along the minus strand of DASXYR010000196.1, from coordinate 3,886 downwards.
CGCCGACAAGCCTCGGCCGACAGACGTACTTCAATCAGTGCGCGGCGTGTCACGGGGAGAATATGTCGGGCGGCTCGGGATTTCCGTCGCTCGTGGACATCGCGACTCGGCGCACGCAATCAGAAATCGCGACGATCATCCGAAACGGGTCACGCCGGATGCCTGGTTTTTCCTCGCTACCTCCGGAGACGCTCGCGGCGCTCACCGAGTACCTCGTGAGCGGCAAAGGAAAAGAGGCGATGCGTGGCGAGCCGGCGCCGGCCGCGATGAAATACGATTTCACCGGCTACCATAAGTGGCTGGACCCCGATGGCTACCCCGCGGTCGCGCCGCCGTGGGGGACGTTGAATGCGATCGACCTCAATTCCGGCGAGTACGTCTGGAAGATTCCCCTCGGCGAGTACCCGGAGCTCGCCGAGCGCGGGCTGAAGGACACGGGCACGGAGAACTACGGCGGGCCAATCGTGACCGCCGGCGGATTGCTCTTCATCGGCGCGACGAACTACGACAGGAAGCTGCGCGCATTCGACAAGGACACCGGCAAGCTGCTATGGGAAACGGTGATGCCTAACTCTGGCAACGCGACGCCGATCAGTTATGAGGTGAACGGCAAGCAGTTTTTTTTGATCGCGGCGTTTGGGGGGTACTCCTCAAATAAAGGCGGGGCGTTTGTTGCGTTCGCATTGCCTTGATCGCGGCGTTGGGGTTTTTTCGCTTCGTTTGGCATCCACGAAACTGAAGCAGGCAGCTCCCAGCTTTGCTGCTGATAGCTGCTAGCTCTTCCGGCGGATTCTGGGAGGACGAGACGGTCTTTCTCGGTCAGTCTCCTTCGGAACTTCCTCGACGCTCACTGACCGAGCTGTTAGGCTCGGAGCTGTTAGCGACAAGAACTGATCGAGATTATTGAGGGTGGCCAACACTCCGACTGACCCGATTCCTAAACACACTTACCGCGTGTATGAAGGCTAAGAGCTGCAAACTGCAAAGCTGGCAGCAGCCTGCTTCAGTTTTGTGGATGTAAAGGCAACGCCTCTCTAATTGCCGCCCCCGGCTTTACCCCAAACGTTGTTCTTCCGATCGATGTCCGGCATCACGTGTCGGGGGTCCACCTCCGCACGCACGACCCGGTTTCCAGCCAGCGACCGATAGATGAAGCTGGACCCAAGGTTCCACATCTCGATCGGCAATTTCACGGTTTGGTACGATCCGTCGCCGATCGTGAGCTTCAGCTCGACCGGCATCACCATCGTCCCGCGATTTCCAAGGTAGACATCGGAGCCGCCGTCGGGGCGATAGGTGATTGAGTCGACGGACTGATCGAGGCGAGCTGTCGAATAGATCCATCCGCGCCAGAACCAGTCGAGATCCATGCCCGACTCATCGCGCATCATGCGAAAGAAATCGGCCGGCGTCGGGTGCTTGAACGCCCACGCCTTGATGTACTCGCGGAACGCGGCGTCGAAGCGATCCTTGCCGAGTACGTCGTAGCGGAGCGAGTTCATCATCAGGGCCGGCTTCTGGTACCCGACCCAGAAGAGATCGCGCACCTGCGTCGGATTCGTGATCAGGGGCTGCTCGTTCTTCCCGTGCTCGGCGTAAAGGTGCAGCGGATGCACTTCTATGGTATCGCCGTAGGGAGTGCCGTGAAAATATTTTGCGGCGTTCCCGAGGTCGATGAAGGTGTTGAAGCCCTCATCCATCCACGGATACAGGCGCTCGTTGGAGCCGACGATCATCGGAAACCACTCGTGCCCGAACTCGTGGGCGATCACCCACTGCTGGTCCTCGCGCGCGGGACTGTTCGGCGTGAAGGTCAGCATCGGGTACTCCATCCCTTCGATCGGGCCTTCGACGGTCGTAGCGTGTGACCACGGGTACGGATACCACTGCTCGCTGAAGTACTTGATCGCCTCGCGCGCCATGCGATTGACTTCGGGCCACTTGTCGGCGGTGGGGCGATAAAGATCCTCGATGAGGATCCCCTTGTAGCCGCTCGCGTCCCAGCGAAAGTTGGGGCCGGCGGCGAAGGCGAAGTCGCGGACGTTGGTCGCGGTGTAGTGCCAGGTGAGAGCTGCAGCGGCTGGCCGCGTGAGATTCGCGTTGCCGGCCTCCTTTGCGTCGATGATCGCGATCGCCGTGTCCGACAATCGCGCGAGCGCGAGCCGGTTGCGCTCCGTCTCTGTCAGCACCGACGTTGGATTCGCGAGCTCGCCGGTGGCGGCGACGATGTAAGTGCGAGGAACGGTCAGCGAGACATCGAAGTTGCCGTACTCGAGGTAGAATTCCCCCGCCCCGATGTACGGCTCGTGATTCCAGCCGTGCACGTCGTCGTAGACGCACATGCGCGGGTACCACTGCGCCATCTCGTACAGCGCGCCATCGTGCCCCATGCGTCCGCCGCCCTGCGCGGGAACGTTGAAGTGCCAAACCGCATCGATGTCAACCGACGCACCGGGAGCGAGTGGCGACGCGAGGTCGATTCGCATCGTCGTCCCGTAAACCGTGCGCTTCGCGTCGACGCCGCCGATCTTCAGCGACTCCATGTGTCCTCCGCCGTCGAATCCCTGGCAGGAGAAATCGAAGGAGCTGCCGAGGAAGACTAGGGGCGGCTGATTGAGCTGGTTGGTGATGCTGTTTTTGGCGCACAGGTTCTGCTCGACGAACAGCCACAGATAGGGCAGCGCGTCCGGCGAATGATTCGTGTAATGGATCGTCTCTCGGCCGCGCAGCTCGTTTCGCGCGGGATCGAGCGTCGCGGTGATCTTGTAGTCGGCCCGCTGCTGCCAGTACTTTGCGCCCGGCCTGCCGCTGCCGGTGCGGACGTCGTTCGGCGCGGGCAGATCGAGCGGACGAAATGGCGAGCTGTCGGCTACCTGCTGCAGCGACGTTTGCGAGAGCGCTGCGACGGGCGACCCGAGAAGAACGAAGGGCGACGCTAGTAAAATTCCTCTCCGTATCAACATCACTAGCTCCCTTGCGATTCAAGTTGCGCAAATCTAGCGTTGCTCGACGGTCCCGGAAGCTGGTTCTCGGCGTTGGGATCGAGACGTTGCGTCTGGCATCCACAAAACTGAAGCAGGGAGCTCCTAGCCTTGCAGCCGGAGCTCCCGAGCCATTCAATCGGATTCTGGGGACGGGCGCCTCGATCCGGAAGGGTTCTTTCCGCACGAGAATCGTGTGACGCTCACTGGCCCAGCTGTTAGCCCGCAGCTCTTCACCCACGGTCTTGACCTTCCAAAACGCCAGTATGGAAGCTCGGTAGGAAACTCCCGATCTAAACGCCCCGTCCCCTCGCAATGAGTCAATTTTGGCTACCTTCCAGCATCACCGCTCTACGGAGATCAGGCACATGGGAAGCGCTCTTTTTGGGAAGCGATCGATAGTTATCCGAACCGTCACAATCGGCGGCCGCGTTTGCTCACTTGCGCTGGTGACGCTCCTCGGCGCATCGTGCGGCAAGGCGCCGGCGACGGCGTCGAGGGCGTGCCTCCAGTTCGCGTCTGATCTGATGCCGGCGTTCGCCGGCGGATTGGTCAGAAAGGATTTCCGGGTGGCGAATGCGTGGGCGGTGAAGGCCGATTCGTCGATCGATTCCGCCGGCGTGAAGCTGCCCGCGTACTTCCTGTCGGCGGACATCATCGCGCCCAATGGTGAGGCGGTGGTGGGGACGTGGCTGACGACGAACGTCAGCCAGGCCGGACTCGTGTACTCGGTGTCGCCGCAGGCGAAGAAGTACAGCAACTGGGCGCAGGCGGGCGGCGCGGACAAGTCGACGGCCGGATTCACAACTGCCACGCCGGGCGCGAAGGAATCCATCACCTGCGTGCTGAACAGTCGGCCGAAGACGTCGACTGCCAGTACGCCCGCAAAACCGTAAACTGGATTT
>DASXYR010000195.1:0-5438 GCA_036502385.1 Gemmatimonadaceae bacterium | reverse complement strand
CCGGATCATCTCGCGCACGCCGGGCCAGTCATCCGGATGGATCATGTCCTGCGCGTTCACCTCGAGTAGCTCCTCTTGCGGATAGCCGAGTATGCGAGACATCGCGGGGCTGACATACTTGCGAGAGCCGTCGGGCGCCGCGATGACCACCATGTCGTCGACATTTTCGATGATCGCTCGAAAGCGCAGCTCGCTTCTGCTGAGCGCATCTTCGCGCATCTCGAGGGCCTCGGCCATCGTGTTGAGAGTTTTGCTCAACACTCCGATCTCGTCATTCGAGCTGGCGAGGCTGGAGCGATGCGAGAGGTCGCCCCTCGACAACATAGCGGCATCATGCGCAACGCGTTTCATCGGAACGATGATTCGCGTCGCCTGCATCCAGGCCAGCGCGAGCGCGATCAGGAGGGCGAGCGCTCCCAGGCCGATCGCCCTCCAGAAATCCGTCCGCTCCTTTGCGAATGCTAATATCTGTGGAGATCCCACGTGCACGATCCATGGGATGTGCCTTGCCGTGACGAAGCCCGAGAAGACGGCAGTGCCGTCAAGGTCCGGTACTGCGGCGACGCCCGTCCTGCGGCCGCTCGATGCCTGAAAGAAAGGCGTACCGATGACAGACTTTCCAAGCCAGTTTCCTTCCAGTGGCGATCGGAAGATCACCGTTCCCCGGGAGTCCGTGATCGTTGCGATAGCGGTATCGAGCAGTGGACTCTTCGACAGCTCGCGCTGCAAGCGCGCGGTGGTGACGAAGCCGATTACGCGCATTCCCCCCGCGCTGTCGATCCGCGAAATGGCGATCGCGTGCGGTCCTTCTGTTCCGTATAGCGGTGCGGGCCCCTGGATGTCGAACCCGAGTAGCGTATCCGCAACCGACCTCGGCGAAGGTAGTGGGCGCCGCCTCCCATTTGAGAGCGTGTCGGATGTGCCGATTCCGAGGCCGGCCTGGGTCGTCACAGCAAAATGAGCGAAATCCGCGGGCAGTTCCGCGACCACGGCGCGAAGAAGAGCGTCGTTGGCCGCCGAGTCGCGGGGATTCGGACTTGCCGCATGGACGAGTGTGAGAAGCAAAGTCTCGATCGTGCCGAACCGGCTGTCCAATCTGTCGGCGAGAGCTTGCGCCTGAGTCAGGGCGCGCTGCTCGGCAGCCGTTCGCTCAGTGAATCGATGTTGTCTGGCGACCAGACCGATGAGCAGCAAAAACGGCGCAACGGCGCCCAGGACAAGCACGATCAGTCGCGGTCGCAGTCCGAAGGAGGGTCTAGTGGAGGCGAGTGGGCCGCTCACGTTATGCTCGGGGCGGGGATCGAACCCGCATGGGAGTATGTCCCAAGGGATTTTAAGTCCCTCGCGTCTACCGATTTCGCCACCCGAGCGGAGGATGACGCGCCAGAATTGCTGAGCGACACCGACCGCGATGAAAAGCGAAGCGGGAAACGGGACTCGAACCCGCGACCCCAACCTTGGCAAGGTTGTGCTCTACCAACTGAGCTATTCCCGCAAGCAACGACAAAGGTAAGGACGCAAAACGACCCTAACAAGCGCGGTCCACCGGTCTGATCGAGCGACAGATTTTCAAGTTGGCAAAACCTCAAACTGAATGATAACGTCCCCGAGATGCCGCGAGTCCCAAGCTTTGACGAGCGTCCCCACTGTGTCTTCACATTGTCATGAGATGATATGCAGCGTTGTTTGGCAAGAATTTCAGCCTTTGCCCTGGCTTTCATAGCGCTTTTTGCCGTCCCCGCCGCCGCTCAGAGGGTTTTAGGCGTCGGCGACGACGCCTTGTTGCTTCCGCCCGGGGTGTTTCGCCTGAGGACGCTCGGACAGTGGACGTCGTTCAACGAGCGTTACGGCATGAATACGCCCGGCCGTCCCGACGGCGCCCTCGAGCCGCTCGGCGTCGATTTTACGCTCGATACCATCGGAGTGAGACAGTTTCCAGGTCTGGCTGCCGTGCAGGATGGCGTTCAGCAACTGATCGGGAATCCCAATTGGATGGCCACGCTCGGGAACACGCAGGTCAACCTGCGCGATCGCATTTCATCTTTCCCAATCATCCTGGAGATGGGACTCTCGAAGAGATTATCCATCGGCGTCCAGGTTCCCTACGTCGTCACACACACCGAGGCCTTCGTCAACGTCAATACGAGCATGACCGAGGGAAATCTCGGATTCAATCCGGCGTTATCGAACCAGGCCGCTCAGGGAGTGAATTCGACGTTTCTGGCGCAGTTCACGACCGCCGCCACGACATTGCAGGCGTCTCTCGATGCGTGTCAGGCCAATCCGGCGGCGTCTCCGAACTGTCCGGCTCTCAATGCAAATCGCGCCAACGCGCAAAACCTGATCCTTACGTCCAATCGATTCGCGGGCGGCGCAGCCGGACCCAATGGGCTTTACACCACTTCGCCGTTCGTCCCGATCGTCGGGACCGACGCGCAACTCAGCATCGAAGCGCGCGTTGCCGCGTTCAGAGCACTTTATCAGCAGTTCGGCGTGAACAGCATCGCTGCAACGACGACAGGTCCCTTTGCCGCGCAGAATCGGCTGACAGTCGGCGACGCGCAACGCATTCTCACGGAGAGCTCCTTTGGATTCAGCGCCGATTCGCTCGCGAACACCGGACACTCCCATTTCGGCGATATCGATCTCGGCGCGAAATTCTCGGTCTTCGATTCGTTCGGCGGCAACACGTCGGCGAGAATGTCGCCGCATGGCCTGAATTTTCGCATGGCCGTCGGTGGAATCTTTCGCCTTCCAACGAGTCAGATAGAATCGCCCGACAATTTCATCGACGTAGGCACCGGTCGTCACGCCAAGGCGGTCGAGGGTCGCTGGTTCGGCGATCTGCTCATTGGCAGCCATTTCTGGCAATCGCTGGTGGTGCGCGTCAACAAGCCCTTCGCCGATGATCAGGTCGTGCGCATCCTGGACCTGCCCGACGAGGAGCTCGCGCCCGCCTACCGGCGCCAGACGGTCCATCGGCAGCTCGGCACGACCGTCGAATTCGAGACGACACCGCGCGTCGTCATCAACGACTTTTTTTCCATCTCCGCCCAGTACGTGTACCGCCACAAAGCGCGTGACAGTTACACCGGAACATTCACGATCCCAGCCGCCGTGACCGGCTCGGGCGACATCAATCTAGATGCCTCGACGCTCGATCTGGAAACCGAGACGAAGGAGCACCGGGTGGGCGGCGGCCTCTCGTGGTCCAACCTTTACGCATTTGAACAGGGGAAAGCCAAACTCCCCTTTGAGGTGACATTTCTGCACTGGCAGACCGTGCAAGGCTGGGGCGGAAATCAGGCGAAGTATTTTACCGACCAGGTGCAGGTACGTCTCTACGCGCGGTTATTCGGGAAGAAGTGATCGCCGAATGAATTGAGCAGCCGCAAGAAGAGCCGACGACTGGGTCGGCTTGTTCATGCTGGGGCGGTCGCGCTCTCGAGCAGCTCCTTTGCGTGCGCACGGCTCACCTTGCTCTCCGGATCTCCACCCAGCATCCGCGCGATCTCGTGAACCCTTCTCGTTCCCTCCAGCACGGAGATGTCAGCGGTCGTCACGCCGCCTTTCGCACCCTTCGCAACCACAATGTGGTGGTGAGCGCGCGCGGCGATCTGCGGCAGGTGGGAGATCGCGAAAACCTGGTGCTCCTTTGCGACGCGACGCAGCGTATCTCCAACCTGAAGCCCGACGCGACCGCCGATTCCGGCATCGACCTCGTCGAAGATCAATGTCGGGACGCGGTCGACACGCGCAAGAATCGTCTTGAGGGCCAGCATGACGCGCGACAGCTCGCCCCCCGACGCGACGCGCGCGAGCGGACGTTCCTCGTGGCCCACGTTGAGAGCAACGCGAAACTCGACGTCCTCGGCCCCGTCCGATGTCGGCTCGTCACGCGCGACCAGCGCGACAGAAAACCGACCATCGGGCATTCCGAGCTGCGGCAGCAGCATGTCAACAGACTTCGCCAGTTTCTTCGCGGCCGTGATGCGCATGTCGGAGAGTTTTTCGGCTTCCGCAATCAGCCGTCGTCGCGTCTCGGTTTCGCGGCTGGTGAGATTGGCGAGATCAAACTGCGCGGTATCGATGAGATCGAGCTCTGCTCGCGCCGAACGGCCAGTTTCCAGCACATCACTCAAAGCGGGACCGTACTTCTTCAGCAGACCGAACAGTCGGTCGCGGCGCTGACGCACCTCCTCGAGACGCGCAGGATCGAGCTCGACCGACCCGGCGTAATCCTCGACGCTTCGCGCCAGCTCCTGCAGCGCATAGAAGCCCGCATCGAATAGCTCCTGCATCCGCGCCGCCGCTGGGTCGATCCGCTCGATGGAAGTGAGCGGGCGCTGCGCATGTCCCAGCTGTGTAAGCACGCTCGCCTCGTCCCCGGTGAGAAGATCGTTGAGGCCACTTGCCAGCGTGCGCAGCTCGTCGGCATTCTCGAGCACCCGCGCTTCGTCCTCCAGCTTCGCGTCTTCACCCGGTGAGACGCGCGCATCCTCGATCTCTTTCGCGACGTGCCTCAGATAATCGGCGCGTTTTTCCGCCTCTGCCCGCCGCGAGGTGAGTGCGGTGATCTCGCGGCGAACAGCCGCCAGATCACCATATGTGCTCCGCACGAGCGCCGCCTGCGATTCGGCGCTGCCGAATGCATCGAGTATCTCGCGCTGCGATTGCGCGTCGAGCAGCGTTTGAGCGTCGTGCTGACCATGAAGATTGACAAGATGACGTCCGATCTCCGCGAGCACCGTAGCGGTAACGGGCGCGCCGTTGATCCACGCGCGACCCCTTCCGTTGGCGGCGATCTCACGCTTGAGCACCAGTGTGTCGTCTTCGACTTCGATTCCTCGCTCGTCGGCGATCGCTTCGATGCCGTACACGTTTGTCACGTCGAATACGCCTTCGACCGTTGCCTTCTCCGCGCCGGAGCGAATGAGATCCGCGCTTGCGCGCTCACCAAGCAGCAGGCCGAGGGCGCCGACGATGATGGATTTCCCGGCGCCGGTTTCTCCCGAGAGGACGTTGAATCCTTCGCCGAGCGGAAGCGTCACACTCTCGATGATCGCGAAATTGCGGATTCTCAGCTCGGTCAGCATCAGGAGCCGGGATCCCTTTCGGAGGGCAGACCTCCCCAACCGAGTTTGACGCTCATGCGCTCGAAAAACGTCGCGCCGGGGAACCGAACTATGCGGACCGGATTGTCAGCCTTCCTCACCTTGAGCTTTTCGCCCTTCACGAAGCTGGTGCCAACCTGTCCGTCGACGGTGACGAGCAGCTCGGTGGGAGTCTCGTTTGCCTCGATCGTGACTTCCGCGTCGGCCGGAATCACCAGCGAGCGGATCGCCAAGGTGTGGGGAGAGATCGGGGTGATGATGATCGATTCGACCGTCGGGACCACGACGGGGCCACCAGCGGAGAGGCTGTACGCCGTCGAGCCT
>DASXYR010000194.1:0-9418 GCA_036502385.1 Gemmatimonadaceae bacterium | reverse complement strand
ATAATTAATCACCGCCCTCCGCGGGCGAGTTAGGGGTGGAAAAGTCCGTTGACGGTGATGACGGTATATCAGCAGGCCGATCGAGTCACCATTAGGAGCGCGCTGACCAGTCGTGATCAGCGTTTTGCGACCGGTTCCCGGAAGCGAATCGACAGCACGAATCGACAGCAGACCCATATTGGCCGGAATGAGAAACCCCGCCTACGGACGTATCCATAAGCGGGGCAACCAGTTCTGAAAGATGGGCCTGGGTAGAGTTGAACTACCGACCTCACGCTTATCAGGCGTGCGCTCTAACCACCTGAGCTACAGGCCCTTCGCCACGCTCTAACAGCCCGCGGCGGAGAGTTTTGCAAGTTAGTCCCTTCCGGGAGGGGGGTCAATCGCCGACGCGCTAGCCGTCGTGACACTCCCGTCAGTCTATTTTCACGAATCCGTCATGCGGCACGGTGAGTATTCCCTCATGACCCGGGACACGGGATTTACGCGCGCGCGCTCAGAGCGCGATCACAGGCACATCACCAATCGACGCGGATTCACGGTCGTCGAGATGGTCGTGGTCCTGCTGGTGATCGGCATCCTCGCCGCGATCGCGATCCCGCGCTACTCGGGCAGCAAGGACAAAGCGTACCTCGCCGCCATGAAGGCAGACCTGGTGAGCGCCGCCATCTACGAGGAGCAGTACGCCGCGGAAAATCACGGACAGTACTTCTCGGGCGTCGCTACTTCCGACACGCCGGTACAGGGATACCGGGCGTCCAAGGAAATCACCGTGACTCTGGTCGCCGCCAACATCCTCGGCAGCCAGCTATCGGAGTGGACAGCCACCGCCAAGCACAAGCAGTCTCCCCAATCCTGCGGCATGCGCGGCGGCGTCATCACCTGCACTACCGAGAACAGCCTGACGACTGGAATACTACTCCTGAACTGATAAGCCTCAGGATGTCCCCATATAAAAAATGCCCCGCAATAGCGGGGCATTTTTCTTATGGACGAAAGCGTCGCCGGCTCAGTCCTCGTACTTGCGCGGATGCGCCGGGTGCGGCTTCTCCTCGTCCTCGGTGTCGAACTCGTCGTCGAGGTCTATGAGGTCGTCGTCCAGGTCGTCGTCGAGGTCATCGTCGTCGTCCTCGAGATCCTCGTCGTCCATGTCCTCGCTCTCGAGATCCTCGCCGTCGTCTTCCCACTCGCTTTCGACTTCGTCGTCATCGTCTTCATCGTCATCATCCAGATCGTCCTCGAGATCTTCGTCCTCGGGATCGTCATCCGGTGCCCTCTTCGCCAGCCACGCTTCGGTTTCCCCGTCGTTCGGGAAACTTCCCGCGGACTCCAGCATGGCGCACATTGCCTTAATCTCCTGGTGATTAGACCGAAGCGCGCTCGCGCTTCGCCTCGCGTGACAACTTCTTTCTATCGTTCGCATTGAGGAAGCGTTTCCGCAGCCGAATGGACTGGGGCGTAACCTCGATCAGCTCGTCTTCCTCGATATACTCCAGCGCCCCTTCCAGCGTCAACTCCCGGGGCGGCTCGAGCTGGATGTTCTCGTCGCTCGATTTCGAGCGCATGTTGGTGAGCTTTTTCTCGCGGGTCGGATTTACATCCATGTCGCCCGGCCTCGAGTTCTCACCAACCAGCATCCCCTCATAAACCGCGTCACCTGGTGCAACGAATAGGGTAGCGCGCTCCGCCAGATTAGCAAGCGCGAAAGCGACTATGACCCCACCCTCCATGGAGACGAGCGTTCCCCGCATACGACCGGCCAGGGGTCCCGCCCATGGTCCGTACTCCAGGAAACGGTGGTGCATTATGCCCGTTCCGCGGGTGTCGGTCAGAAACTCCGACCGGTACCCGAACAGCCCGCGCGCCGGAATCCTGTACAGCAGCCGGACCATGCCCTGCCCCGGATTCTTCATCTCCAGCATCGCCGCGCGGCGCGGCCCCAGCTTCTCGATCACGACGCCGAGGAACTCCTCGGGAACGTCGATCGCCAGCTCTTCGTAGGGCTCGAGCCGCTCGCCGTTCGGCCCCTCTCGGGTGATCACCCGCGGACGAGACACCTGGAACTCGTATCCCTCCCGCCGCATCGTCTCCATCAGAATCGTGAGGTGCAGCTCGCCTCGGCCCGACACCGTCCACGTGTCGGTCGAGTCGGTGTCCTCGACTCTGAGCGCGACGTTCCTCTCCAGCTCCTTGAACAACCTTTCGCGGATCTGGCGCGAGGTGACGAACTTTCCGTCCCGGCCGGCGAACGGTGAATTGTTCACCAGATAGTCGACGGAGATAGTCGGCTCCTCCACCGAGATTCCGGCAAGCCGCTCCGGATGCTCCAGGTCCGTCACCGTGAGGCCTATCTCGACGCCCTCGAGGCCGGCCAGCGCAACGATCTCACCCGCCGACGCCTGCGCGACCTCCAGGCGATCGAGCCCCTCGTAGGCAAACAATTTCGTCACGCGCGACTGTTCCGCCTTCTGCGAGGCGTCGAGCGGTAAGAGCGCCACGGCATCTCCAACGTGCACGGTTCCCCTCTCGATGCGCCCGATTCCCAGCCGCCCGAGATAAGGTGAGTGATCGATGGTGGAGATCAGCATCTGAAATGGGCCGGCGTCATCGTGCGGTGGCGGCGGCACGTGCTCGATGATCGCGTCGAAGAGCGGCGAAAGATCGACGGGCGTCACTTCCATGTCCATCGTTGCGACACCCTCGCGCGCGGAAGCGTACACGACCGTCGCATCGAGCTGCGCGTCATTAGCCTCGAGCTCGATGAGGAGATCGAGCACCTCGTCGTGCACGCGCATCGGGTCGGAGCCGGGCCGATCGATCTTGTTGATCACCACGATCGGAGTGCGGTGGAGCGCGAGCGCCTTGCGGAGCACGAAGCGCGTCTGCGGCATCGGCCCATCGAAAGCATCCACGACCAGCAGGACGCCGTCCACCATCCGAAGGATGCGCTCGACCTCGCCACCGAAATCAGCGTGCCCGGGAGTGTCGACGATGTTGATCTTGGTTCCCTTCCAGCGGATCGATGTGTTCTTCGCCAGAATGGTGATGCCGCGCTCGCGCTCGAGCGGATTGGAGTCCATGACGCGCTCCATCACGACCTGATTCTCGCGAAACGCGCCGGCCTGCCGGAGCATCTTGTCAACGAGCGTGGTCTTGCCGTGATCGACGTGCGCGATAATCGCGATGTTACGAATTTCCTGCTTTGCCATAGCCTTGTAAGTTAGCTAGGCGTGCAAGTGCTGCTCCCTGTCGAGCATGTGCTCCCGTTCCAGCTGAATCGTTACATGCTGGATTCCGAAGAGTTGCATTGCGTCGTGGATGTGCTCCAGCGCATGCTGCTGCTGCTCGGCCCTCGGCACCACGCAGTGCGCGCTCATCGCCACGACCGCAGGTGTCACGGACCAGACGTGCAAATCGTGCACGGACTCGATCCCGGGAATCGCCTCCAGCTGCGCCCTGACCGCCTGGAGCGGGATGTGCGAGGGGGTCGACTCGAGAAGGATGTCGACCGATTCTCTCACGAGGCGCCAGGCGCCCCTCATGATGAGGACCGTCGTCAGTATTGACGCCAGAGGATCCGCCATCAGCCATCCCGTGTAGCGGATCGCCAGCGCCGCGGCCAGCGTTCCCACGCTCGCCAGTAGATCCCCGAGGACGTGCAGGTAGGCACCGCGCGCATTCAGGCTTTCCGACGACCCCGAGACCAGCAATCGCGCCGCAATGAGATTGACGACGAGTCCACCAACCGCGACGGCCAGCATCAGCCCGCCGCGCACGGGCTCCGGCGCCCCCAACCTCGTTACCGCCTCCCACAGGATCCACGCCGAGATCAGCAGGAGCGTCGCGCCGTTCACGAACGCGGCGAGTATCTCGGCCCGCAGAAAACCAAACGTCCGCTCGGGGGTCTCCGGCTGCCTGCTGAACCACGCCACGAAGAGCGCGAGGCCGAGCGCCGCTACGTCCGTCAGCATGTGGCCTGCGTCAGCGAGCAAGGCGATGGAATTTGACAGCAGCCCACCGACCACTTCGGCCACGAGCAGCACGGCCGTGAGAATCAGCGCAATGCGCAGATTGCGCACTGGCGCGTCGGCGGCGTGCGAATGCCCGATTCCGTGACTGTGCGCGGCGCCGTGCTGGTGCCCCGGACCGGGGTTGTGGTAAGTTGTATCCGTGCTCGGTCGGCTGCTCGCCATAATTCTGCTGGTGCTCCTCAACGCGTTTTTCGTTGGCGCCGAGTTCGCTCTTGTCCGCTCCCGGCGGACGCGTCTCGAGGCAATGACGCGAAGTGGTGACCGTCTCGCGCGCTTCGCCGTTCGGGCCTCCTCAAATATCAGTCGCATCCTCTCCGCGAGCCAGCTTGGCGTAACGCTCGCCAGCCTCGGGCTCGGCTGGGTCGCCGAGTCGACGGTCGGCGATATGTTCGCGAGAGTGTTCGGGTACCTCCCGTTTGCGATGGAGATGTCGCTGCGTCTCACCCTCGGCGCGGGCCTGGCGCTTGTCGTCGTCACGTACCTGCATGTGGTGTTCGGTGAGCTTACCCCCAAAGCCGCCGCGCTCAATCACCCGGAAGCCCTCGCCCGCTGGTTGGCACCGCCGCTTTTGTTCTTCGCCTGGATCACGAAGCCGTTCACGTACTCCCTCAACAAGTCGTCGCAGGTGATTCTGCGAGCACTCGGCCAGGAAAAGGCGGGATCCGAAGACGCGGTGCATTCCCCCGAAGAGATCCGCCTCCTCGTCGAGCAGTCGCAGGAGAGCGGACAGATGCAGGCCCACGATGCGGACCTGATTGACGCCGTATTCGAGTTCTCGGAGAAGAATGCGCGCGAGGTGATGACGCCGCGCACCGAGCTCGTGGCATTGCCCGTCGAGGCGACGCTCTCCGAAGTACTTGGAGTCGTGCAGGAGAGCGGGCTGTCGCGCTATCCCGTGTACGACGAATCGATCGACAACATCATCGGCGTGGTGCTGGCGAAGGATCTACTGAAGCTGCTCGCGCCTCGGGCGAATACCGAGGCGTTCGACCTTCCGTCGATCATGCGGCCGGTGCACGTGATACCTGGCTCGCGCGAGGTGGAGGAAGTTCTCGCCGACTTCAAGCGGCTCAAGGAGCACATGGCAATCGTGCTCGATGAGTATGGCGGCACCGCGGGAGTCGTGACGATGGAGGACCTGCTCGAGGAGATCGTCGGCGAGATCCTCGACGAGTACGACACGTCCGAGGACGAGGAGGCGCCGCTTCACACTCGCGCTGGAGAGACCCTGGTTCCGGGAAGCACGCACATCGGCGAGCTGAACGAGCACTTCAGTCTGACGGTCCCGGACGAGGATTACACTACGATTGGCGGCTACGTCTTTGGTGTGCTCGGCCGCCTGCCGGTCGTTGGCGACCGCGTGATCGCCGGTGGGGCGATCTTTACCGTGCGGGAGATGGACGGACGCCGGATCGAGACCCTGGCGGTCGATCTCCATACGATGGGCGATCGACGGACCGGTGACCGCGAGACGCAATCGACGCACACAGAAGCGTAGCCGCGATCATGCTGGAGGGATCCGCGCGATCCTGACCGGCGATATCGAGGGCGGTGCCGTGATCGGGTGACGTGCGCGGGAAAGGAAGGCCGAGGGTGATGTTGACCGCGCTCCCGAACGATGCAACCTTGATCGCGGTCATGCCGATGTCGTGGTATGGCGCGATCACGGCGTCGAACTCTCCCTGCATCGCGCGGACGAAGACGGTATCGGCGGAAAAGGGACCTTTTATCCCCGCCTTGCGCGCGGCGGGAGCCAGCAGCTCCGCGTCTTCGTCGCCAAATCGCCCTCCGTCGCCGCCGTGGGGATTCACCGCGCATAACGCGATGCGCGGCGAGCCGACGCCGAACCACTGCTCGAGTCCTTCGCGCGTTATGCGCGCGACATCGATGATCGTGTCGGCGTTGAGGTGCTCGACCACCTTCCGCAGCGGGATATGCGTCGTCGCGAGAACAACGCGAAGCTTGTCGGAGGCCAGCATCATTGCGACGCGAGAGCCGGTGAGGCTCGCGAGCATCTCGGTGTGACCGGGGAAATCGTAGCCACCGGCGTGCAGCGCGAATTTGTCGATGGGAGCGGTCACAATCCCGTCGACGGTTCCGGCTTGCGCCATGTCGACAGCTCTCTCGATAGCCAGTCCGCTCAGCTTGCCTGCGATCGAAGGATCTGACTCGGGAACCCACTTTCCTATGGGCTCATCTACCGCGACGTCGGTTCCCTCGGGGCCGATGACCACAACGTCACAGCGCTCGTCGACCTCAGGGTCGGCGAGCGCTTTGGCGACGATCTCAGGACCAATTCCGCGAGGGTCACCCATGGTCATGGCAAGACGAACCCTCACCGGCTACATCCTGACCGAGACATAGGTCTGTTTTCGCAGGTCGTCGAGCAGCTGCCTGATGGAACGCTCGTCTGCGAGCTGCGCCCGGATTTGTTCGCGAATCTCGGCCGGATTGTACTCGCCGGCATCGGTTGCGGTCACGACTTGAAGTACCGCGTACTTCGGCTGTCCCCGCGGATTTGCGAGCTGGAACGGGGCGGTGATCGTGCCTGCCTTGGCTCCCGTCAGTGCCGCCTGATACGATGCAGGCAGTGAATCACGATTGAAGGGCTGGAGAACTCCCTTCTCTTCCGTCGGGTCGTGGTGCTTTGCCACCAGAGAATCATATGACACGCCCCGCGCCCACTGGGCAGCGACGGTGTCCGCTTCGACGTGCGCCCTGGCGACATCGGCAGAGTCGATCACCGGCGCAATGAGGATGTGCCGCGCCTTGACCTCCGCCGACTGCACGCGGTCAACGCGAATGATGTGATACCCGAACGGCGTTTCGATCACCGGACTCACGTCGCCGGGACGAAGCGCGAACATCACCGCTTCAAATTCGGGAACGAGTCCGCTGCCGCGCCGATTCCAGCCGAGGTCGCCACCGAGCGCCTTCGTGCCCGGGTCCATCGATTCGCGCTTCGCGATCTGCTCGAAGTCGCCGCCTTTGCGGATCTCGACGAGCAACGAATCCGCGCGAGCCTTCGCTTTCGCTTTCGCTTCCGGCGACGCGTGGGGCGCGACGATGATCTGCCTGAACGTGACCGTCGCCGGACGCTTCTGCAGCTCCGTCCTGCTTTGCTCAAACGCCTTTGTAACATCCTCGTCGGCGACGTTCACCGGCTTTGCCGTCTTGCGCAGCTCGGCGAACGCTTTCTGCTGGAGATTCTGGCGCCGGAACTGCTCGATGAGCGACTTGCGATACTCGTCGGGCGAGCCCATGCCGGCGTTGCGCAGCTCCGCCTTGTACTCGTCGTCGGACTTGAACTGCGAGCGTATCTGCTTGATCTGGCGATCGGCGGACGACGTAATTTCGGCGTCCGTTACCTCCAGCTTCATCTCTTTCGCTTTCTGGACGAGAATCTCTTCGTCGATCAGCTCGCCGAGCACAGTCCGCGCGAGCGCTGCCTGACCTACGGAGTCCGCGGGCAGCTGAAGCCCCTGCGCCCGCCGCTGGTTTATCGAGGTGACGACGTCCGTCCAAAGGAGGGGTTGGTCGCCGACAATGGCAACGACGCGATCAATCGGGAGCGCCGGCGGAATGCTTCGCGCTGCGGTGGCGGGCGTTTGCCCACCGAGCACGAATGGAACGAGCGCAACGGCGCCGAGGATGTATTTGATCATTCCTGATCGTACACCCGCAGAGGACTGTAGTTCGCTCACTTATTTCCGCTCGGAGTGGTGGATGAGGTCGGCGGCGGCGCTGCCGGACTCAGCGGTACCGCGGTAGCCGGCTGTCCAGCCGAGCGCGCGGAGTCGGCGGAGTTGCGGATCTTGGCCGCCTGCTCGACCGCTCGATCGAATCCAGCATCGTTCAACGAGTAGCTGTACTTCTGTCGGAGCACGTTCGCCACGGGAGTCGCTACCGAGACGAAGGGCGCCGCTTCCTGCACCAGTCTGCCGAAGTAGTCGTCGATCCGTTTCACGGCGAGCTTTTCGCGGTCGCGCTCGGTCTTCGCGCTGTCCGCGAGTGACGCCGGGGTGATGCCCAGCTGCGTCCACGCCTGTTTCACCGCATTGACGAAGCTCGCGCGCATCTGCGCAATTTCGGCGGTATCGATCTGGACCTTGGCGCTGTCCGCCTGCCGGAGGACGAGCTCGTTGTTGGCGAATCTGCGGACGAGGGACACGATCATCGAATCGGGCGCGCCCTTGATCTGGTCGAGAATCCTCGCGTTGGGCGGCAACGTCTCGAGCCATCCCACCAGTCGCGCGGCGGTGAACTTCCCGGCCAACGAGGTCGCAATCACGGTGTTGTCCCGCCGATATGCATCGGGATCGTTGCCAATTGCTCTCACCGTCGAGACTGCGTCTTTCTTCAATTCGATCTTGCCGTCCTTTTCGATGTTGGCGAGGTACGTGCTCTCGGCAACGGCAACACTGCGGCCCTTTGACGCCTGAATGAGCTGGGTCTTGATCTGGTCGTACGTCGGACGGTGGATGATGTGATAGCCATAGGCGGTCTGGATGACGGGCGAGATCTCACCGGGCTTGAGCGCCTGAAGCGCCTTCTCGAACTCGGGGACCATCGTGCCTCTCGGAAAGATCCCGAGCGAGCCGCCGTTCCTGGCGCTCTGCGTATCCTGGCTGTTCCTGGAGGCGACAGCCGCGAAATTGGCGGGAGTTACCGTGGCACGGATCGCGTCGATTCTCTTCTTGACTACCGCCTTCTGCGCATCGTCCATGTTCTGCGTGAACAGAAGGATGTGGTCCGCCGCGAGCATCTCGCCCGACGCCCACTGGCGCTGGGCCGCTGTCGTGTCTTCCACGCCCCACGTCTTCGAGATGATGTCGTACCACTTGCGCGCCTTCAGATTCGCGAGCGCCGGCCACATCGCTTCGTCTATCAGCTTTGGGTCGCTGAGCGAATCGTTGTGCGCGGCGGCGGTGCCGAGCAGCTGGTAATCGACCCAGACGTTGGCAATCGACTTGGCAATGTCCTTCCGGATCGGAGCGCGCGACTTCCCGAGCAGCGTCGCCAGACGCGTGACCGACAGCTCGGCGCCGCCGGCGCGAGCAACCCAATCAGTGTGGGCATTGAGCGCGTCCTTGAGACCGGAACAGGCCGAAATTGTCAAAACCGCCGCAGCGGCGAGAGCGAAAGTGCGTTTCATAATTCCGTGTACGGGTTAACTGTCGTCAGGTGGGGCGCAGCGTCGTCAAGGCGCGGACAAGTCCATCGAGCATCTCAGCTCCTCCAAGACGGGTGAGCTTGAGGGAAAGCGGATGCGCGCGTCGCACCTCCGCCTGGAACTGTACCTCGTGGAACGCCGCCGAGATCCCCTTCATCCGGGGCACTGCGTGCTCGCGAAATGTAATGCGGGCTTCGTTCCCGCGCACCAGCAC
>DASXYR010000193.1:0-8249 GCA_036502385.1 Gemmatimonadaceae bacterium | reverse complement strand
CCGGGGCCGTGCCCGTGGGTTTCTGCATACGACTCTCGAGGCGCGATGGATCGGAAACTGGTATGTACGTAAGCTCGACACCCGCCGACGCGCGTTTCAGCATCATGGCCCCGCGCGCCATGTCACCATGTCCGAGGAACTCCTGCGGAAATAGCAGGCGATCGCCGAAGATGGGCAACAGCACATCGGCGTACTTGCCCGTTGCGACGCTTCCGAGCAGCACCACCTCACAGTTGCTGCCTAGCTGCTCTGCCAGCGCCACGGCGTCCCGTTCGAGCGGCACTCGATACAGGGCCTCACCCGCCTCGATGGGAACCCCGGCGAAGGCTTGCAGATCCTCCAGCGTAATCATGAGTTCGGGCGAGCATAAGCCGTCGCTGGGAGTGATGATATGAATGCCGGAGGTTACGGCTGACGGAGGATTCTCAAAGGCGCGCGCGTAGGTCAACTTTCCCTTGAAGTAGAGCCCGCTCACGAAGCTGAATACCTCGGCCAATGGTGCCCCGGAGTCGCTACGAACCCTTTGAGCCAGGGTGAATTCGGCCCGCGGATTGAAGAGAAGGGAGGCACGCTTTCCGCTGGAGCTCGCGGGTGATAGGAGGAAAATCCGGGATTTGCCCACGGCCCAATTCGGGAGCAAATATTTCGCCGCAATGACAGAGAGAGGCGCCGGACGGCGTGGATAGTTAGAATTGGAGAGGGGGAAAGAGAATGGGAATTAACAGACTGCAGGAGCTGAACGGCATAGGCCAGTCCATCTGGCTCGACAGCATCGACCGCAGAATGCTGCACGACGGCGAGCTCGATCGTCGCGTCCGCGACGACGCGCTCACCGGCATGACGTCCAATCCTACGATCTTCCAGAAGGCGCTTGCCTCGAGCAACGCGTACGACGAGCAGATTACCGAGGCCGAAGAAAAAGGCCCGACGAGCTGGGAGCTTTTCGAGCTTCTGGAAACCACCGACGTCCGCGACGCGTGTGACCATTTCGCCGGCGTGTACAGCTCAACGCGTGGCGCGGATGGCTATGTGTCCATTGAAGTATCTCCGGGCGTATCGCACTCTGCCGACGCAACCGTCGAAGAGGCGCGCAGACTCTGGAAGACCGTCGATCGCCCTAACGTAATGGTGAAAGTTCCCGGCACCGTTGAAGGCGCGGTTGCCGTCCGCCGGCTCATCGCCGAGGGGATCAACGTCAATATCACGCTCCTTTTCGCAATTGAAGCCCACGAGCGCGTGATCGAAGCGTATCTCGCCGGCCTCGAAGACCGAGTGAAAGCGCACCAGCCGATCGATGGGATCGCTTCCGTCGCCAGTTTTTTTGTGAGTCGCGTCGACACCGAGATCGACAAGCGGCTCGATGCGCTGATCGCCCGGGCGATCGGACCGGAGCGAGATCGTCTCAAAACGCTCAAGGGTCGCGCGGCGATCGCCAATGCGAAGCTCGCCTACCGCCTCTTCACACGGAAGTTCGCGGGTCCCCGCTGGGATGCACTCCTGAAGCAGGGCGCAAGGGTGCAGCGGCCGCTCTGGGCTAGCACCAGCACCAAGAATCCAGAGTACCGCGATGTGATGTACGTCGAGGAGCTGATAGGGCCCGATACGGTCGACACCATGCCGCCCGCGACGATCGATGCATTTCGCGATCACGGTAACGTCGAGCGCACGGTGGACAAGAAGATCGCCGTCGCCGAGGGTGTGCTGAAGGAGATCGAAGCGATCGGAATCTCCGTGAAAGACGTTACCGAGAAGCTGCTCGTCGATGGAATCGCGAGCTTCCAGAAGTCCTTTGACGAGCTAATCGCCGGGCTCGAGGCGAAGATCGGTTCACTCGCACCTGGCGGGAAGTGACCGGCATCTACACCCCCCGCACCAAGATCGTCTGCACGCTTGGGCCCGCCACCTCGACCATTGATGCGATTCGAGGGCTGATTGACGCCGGCATGAACGTCGCGCGGGTCAACTTCTCGCACGGCACGCACGAGCAGCACGCGGCAACGATCAAAATGGTACGCCAGCTTGCCGAAGAGGCCGGGAGGCCCATCGCTATCCTCGGCGATCTTCAGGGACCGCGAATCCGGATCGGAGACCTTGCCAAGCCGATTCCTCTCGCCGTCGGTGACGATGTCGTTCTGGTGCACGAAGGCGAGGAGAAGAAGGGAGAGATTCCCGTCACCTACGACCAGCTCGCGAACGACGTCCGCGTCGGTGACAGAATTCTCATCGACGACGGCTTGATCGAGCTCGTCGCACTGGAAGTCGGCAAATCACGCGTGAAGACGCGCGTGCTCAACGGCGGGCAGCTGAAGAGCCACAAGGGACTCAATCTCCCCGGGATTCAGGTCTCGGCACCGTCGATCACGGAAAAAGACGAAGCAGACATCGTCTTCGCGGTGAAGCAGGAAGTGGACTACCTCGCGCTGAGCTTTGTGAGGCGCGCTGATGACATTGAATCACTGCGAAACATGATTCCCAAGTGGCTTCTCGTCGTCGCCAAGATCGAGAAGGACGTCGCGCTTCATAACATCGAGGCGATAGTTCGCGCCAGCGACGCGGTGATGGTTGCTCGCGGAGATCTTGGCGTCGAGCTTCCATTCGAAGCGGTGCCCGGCGCGCAGAAGCGGATCATCCGGCTCGCTAACAAATTCGGGCGGCCAGTGATCACTGCCACCCAGATGCTCGAGTCGATGATCGAGCATCCGCGGCCCACGCGCGCCGAAGCAAGCGACGTTGCCAACGCAATCATGGATGGAACCGACGCCGTCATGCTTTCGGCGGAGACTGCCGCCGGAGCCTATCCGCGTCTGGCCGTCGAGGCCATGACCCGCATCATCAAGGAAATCGAGACCCACCCGCCGGTGGCGCCCTTCGCGGGGGCTCATCAGGGCGACGGGGTCGTCACTACCGAAGTCGCGATCGCGGCGGCAACCGTTGCGGCTGTCGACATGCTCGATGCTCCTCTCGTCGTCGTATTCACGAAAAGCGGATTCTCCGCGCGCGTCGTGGCGTCCAAGCGACCTGCCGTCCCAATTCTCGCCCTGACCGACGAGGGACGAACTTATCGCCAGCTCGCGCTGGTGTGGGGAGTGGTGCCAGCGCTGGTGCCGCATTGCGCCGACTACGACGAGATGATGCTCCAGACGAAGAGCGTCGTCGTGCAGCGGGAGCTCGCGAGCAACGGAGATCGAATCATCGTCACCGCCGGCGTGCCTTTCGACATGCCCGGCACCACCAACCTGCTCAAGGTGGAGACCGTCTGAAGCTCACGTTTCTGGGGACGGGCACCAGTTTCGGCATTCCACAGATCGGATGTAAGTGCGAGGTGTGCAGGTCGACGGATTCGAGAGACAAGCGGACGCGCGTCGGTGCGCTCGTCGAAACCGATGGGGGAACCAACATCCTCATCGACACACCGCCCGAGCTGAGGCTTCAGCTGATCGCAGCGAACGTGAGCCGCGTGGACGCAATCCTGTTCACCCACGACCACGCCGACCACGTTCACGGCATCGACGACATTCGCGCCCTCTCCGACCGGAGCGATAAGCCGATCGACATGTACGGTCCGCCGGAGACGATGGAGCGATTGTCCAAACGATTCGCGTACATCTTCGACGATTCCATCAAAGCCCTGCCTGGAACGAGCAAACCCGAGGGACGGTCACATGCGGTTTTTCCGGGAAAGAGCTTCCGGGTTGGCGATATAGACGTGTTGCCGGTCGCGGTGCCCCACGGCCCGGTATCGGTCTATGGATACCGGATTGGAAATCTCGGCTACATCACCGACGCAAAGTCGCTTCCCGAAGAAGCGGTGCGCATTTTCCAGGGCGTGAGCGTGCTGGTGCTCAACGCGCTCTTCCGATCGCCGCACCCGACGCACCTCAGTCTCTCTGAGGCGGTGGACGCCGCGAAAAAAATCGGGGCCCGCCAGACGTACCTGACACATCTGACACATCGTACCGGTCACGCCGAGCTCGAGCGCGAGCTGCCGCGCGGCATTGCTCCTGCGTTCGACGGACTCACCGTGCAAGTCGCCTGAAATGACACTGCAACTCGACTATTCGAACATGATGATCGCTCCCGGGGGGATCGATCAGAAGATCTGGAGCGAAGCAGCCAGCCAATTCGTTGCGGCGAAACGCGGCTTCGATTCGCTCAGCAGTGGAGGGACGGTTGGATTTGTGGACTTGCCCCGCGACACGGCGCTGCTGGATCAGGTGACGACCTTCGCGGCTCAGGCGCGCGGGAAGCATGACGACATCGTGATTCTGGGTATCGGCGGGTCAGCGCTCGGCCCCATCGCGCTCCGCACTGCTCTCTGTCCGAGTGGCTGGAACATGCTTGACGACAAAGCCCGTGGCGGCTACCCGCGACTGCACGTGCTGGACAACGTCGATCCCGAAACGATCGCTGCGTTGCTTGGCCGCCTCAAGCTTTCGCGCACGCTTTTTATTGTCACCTCCAAATCCGGCGGCACAGCGGAGACGATGGCGCAGTTTCTCATCGTGTACGATCGGCTCGTTGCGGAAAAACTCGACGTCACGAAGCGGATGGTTTTCGTTACCGATCCGAAGCAAGGCGCGCTTCGTCCCCTCGCTGACAGGCTGAAGGTTCCCGCGCTCGACATTCCGGCCAACATCGGGGGAAGATTCAGCGTTCTAACGCCGGTAGGCACTCTGCCCGCCGCGCTACTCGGGATAGACGTGAAGGCTCTTCTCGCGGGTGCCGGGGAGATGGCCCAGCGCTGCGCCAGCAGCGAGCTCGCCTCAAATCCGGCTGGTGTCTACGCGATGCTGCAGTGGTTGGCGGACACAAAGCTCCGCAAGGCGATCGCCGTGTTCATGCCGTACTCGGATCCGCTGCGCGATTTCGCATCGTGGTTCGTACAACTATGGGCCGAGAGTCTCGGGAAAAAGAGAGCAGATGGCACATCGGTTGGATCGACGCCGCTTGCTGCCCTCGGCGCCACCGACCAGCACGCCCAGGTGCAGCTGTTCATGGAGGGGCCTGACAACAAAACAGTCACGTTCGTAGCTGTGCGTGACCGCGGCACGGACGTGCAGATCCCAGCGGCGTTCGGCGACGTAAAGGAATTGGGATACCTCGCCGGTCATTCGCTCGGCGAGCTCATAGACATCGAACAGCGCGCAACGGCGGGAGCGTTAGCCAGGCGCGGCAGACCCAACATGACGATTCATCTCGATCGTGTGGATGCCGCGCACGTCGGTCAGATGATGATGTTCCTGGAGATCGCGACCGCGTATGCGGGGCAGTTATACAACATCGATGCATTCAACCAGCCCGGCGTCGAGCTGGGCAAGCAGTTCGCGTACGCCCTGTTGGGACGCCCGGGTGCCGACGATGCAAAGAAGGAGTGGGATTCGCTGCCCCGGAGCGACCCCCGCTGGAGTGTTTGACCCCCTGCGCAAAGGCGCGATGTAGCCCTTGCGAGTCGGAACGACCCACACGAGTTTGTGACTAACATGTTTGAGAATCCATTCCACAAAGCCGTAAGCGTCCTCGATGGCAGAGTGACCGTCCACGATGAAGCGGCTATCGCCTCGCCGGCGATGGACAAACTGGCTTACACGGCGGTGTTCGGAGACCAGACCGACAAGGATGACGCGCGCTGGCTGATCTGGGAGATCGGACAGGCGGTTGGAGTTCAGCCCTGGTCGATCCACGATCTCTATCTGGCACGGGGCCGCGGAGAAACCAAGGGCTTTACCGTTCCCGCGATGAACATTCGCGGGATGGTCTATGACACCGCGCGCTCGCTCTTCCGCGCCGCCGTCAAGCTCGACGTCGGCGCGCTCATCGTCGAGATCGCCCGCTCCGAGATTGCCTACACCGATCAGCGACCCTCGGAATACGTCGCCGTGATGCTGGCTGCAGCGCTGCGCGAGGGATTTCGCGGTCCCGTGTTCGTTCAGGGCGATCACTTTCAGGTTAACGCGAAAAAGTTCGCAGTCGACCCCGTCACCGAAGTAAACGGAGTAAAGCAGCTCGCGCGCGAAGCAATCGCCGCCGGGTTCTACAACATCGACGTCGACACGTCGACGCTCGTCGATCTCTCGAAACCGACGCTCAAGGAACAGCAGCGCACGAACTTCGAGCAGGGCGTCGAGCTGGCGCTCACAGTGCGCGAATTGCAGCCGAAGGGGATCACCATCTCGATCGGCGGCGAGATCGGTGAGGTCGGGACGGCGAACTCGACCGTCGAAGAGCTCGAGACGTACATGGATGGCTTCAACGAGACTCTCCGCAAGAGATCGCCGGGCACGGAGGGGCTTTCCAAGATCAGTGTCCAGTCCGGCACCACGCACGGCGGAGTCGTCCTCGCCGATGGAAGCATCGCCGACGTCAAGATCGATTTCGACACGCTGGCGCGATTGTCCAAGGTGGCCCGCGAGAAATACGGACTCGCCGGCGCTGTGCAGCACGGCGCTTCGACTCTGCCCGACACTGCGTTTCATAACTTCCCCAAGACCGAAACCGCGGAGATTCACCTCGCCACGAATTTTCAGACGATGTTGTTCGACAACATCTCGGACGATCTGCGAAACGAGATCTACGAGTGGCTGCGCGAGAACGCCAAGGACGAGCGGAAGGCGGGCGACACCGACGAGCAGTTCTTCTACAAGACCCGCAAGAAGGCGCTCGGCCCCTTCAAGAAGAGATTCTGGGACCTTCCCTCTGACGTCAAGGCGAGACTCGCAAAGGAGTACGAGGCGAAATTCAGCTTCCTCTTCACGCAGCTCGCCGTCGTCAACACGCGGAAGATCGTCGATCGTTTCGTGAAGACTTCGGAGCAGCACAAACCGCAGCCGCATCCGGATCTCGCGGTTGTCGAAGCCGCGCCCGATGACGCGGATCTGAGTGATTGAAGACAACGCGAAAGCGAAATCCGACGCGCTGGAGATAGTTCGAGAGATAACCCGGCGCGCCGGCCACGAAATCAGGAACGCCCTCAGCGGCGTAGCTGTAAACGTCGAAGTGGTCAAAAGCCGGGCTGTGCGCGGTGATCGAGCCGACGCGTTGGCACCCTTCGCCGACCGCGCCGCGCTGGAGGTTGGCGTTGCGAGCGCCCTCACCGATGGGCTTCTCGGACTCGTGAGGTCGGTCCTTACTGCTCAGGCGGAAGGGACGCTCTTTACATTGCCGCCGAGCGGCGCCGGAAGTCGAATAGAGCTAATGGTTTACGGCGATCAGGCAGGTGTTATCTTGTCCGGTATCAGTCGCCTTGCTGACGTCATTGGCGTGACGGTCGAAGAGCACGGCGAGCGCGTTATATTAACTGTCTTGCCCGAAGGTAAAAGCCATTCCTAAGACCGAATCGAAGCACGCAAAAATCCTGATCGCAGACGACGACCGTTCTATAACAGAAGGGTTGAGCGCTATTTTGCGCGATGAAGGCTACGAAGTCGCGGTTGCCATCGATGGTCAGAAGGCTCTTGATCAGCTCGGCGCCGAGAATTTTGGCGTCGTGCTTGCCGATCTGAAGATGCCCAAGGTGGACGGCCTCGCACTGCTGAAAGAGCTGCAGCTGCGCGGGATTCCAACTGAGTGCATCATCGTGACGGGTCAGGCGACGGTCGATTCCGCGGTGCAAGCGATGCGCGAAGGCGCCTATGACTACGTCGAGAAGCCGTTAACCGCCGACAAGCTGAACAGACTCAAGGCGCTCATTCCGAAAGCGCTCGACAAGTTCATCGTTCAGCAGAAGAATCGCGAGCTGTCCTCGAAGCTCGAGGGACTGACGCATTTCGGAGAGTTGACCGGACAGTCCGAAGAGATGCGCGCCGTCTATCAGATCATCGAGGCGGTCGCTCCATCGACCGCCAGCGTTCTCATATTCGGCGAGTCGGGAACGGGCAAGGAGCTAGTCGCCCGCGCTGTCCACGCCAAGAGTGAGCGCGCGAAGGGGCCGTTCTTCGCACTCAACTGCGCGGCGCTCCCGAAGGACATTCTCGAGAACGAGCTGTTCGGTCACGAGAAAGGCGCGTTCACCGGCTCGACCAACGAGAAGCCCGGTGCGTTCGAGATGGCCGATGGCGGGACAATCTTCCTCGACGAAGTGGCGGAGATGCCGCCCGACATCCAGGTGAAGCTGCTCCGCGCCATCGAATCGCGCAGTATCCGGCGACTCGGCGGCAAGAAGGAGATCACCGTCGACATCAGGATTCTCGCGGCGACGAACCGCGATCTCCAGAAGGCGCTCTCGGAAAATGATCTCAGAGAAGATCTCTACT
>DASXYR010000192.1:0-2936 GCA_036502385.1 Gemmatimonadaceae bacterium | reverse complement strand
CACTCGCCATTCTCTGGCTTTGCCTCGTAGCCGGCGGCGATCACGTGGCTCGCCGCGTCCTCGGCGTCTTTCTTCGTGGGAACGATGATCTCCCACTCGAGCAATCTTGCGTCTTCGTCGGTCGCGGCGGGAGCCCCCCGCGCCCATGTATTCGTCCCAAGATGGTGATGATATCCACCGGCGGAAAGGAAGAGCGCCCCGGGATAGCTCCAGACAACCTTGTCGAAGCCGAGCGCGCGATGATAAAAGGCTTCAGCTTTCTCGATGTCACCGACGTAGAGATGCACATGGCCGAGGACGGTACCGGGAGGCATTCCAGTCCAGCGCCCGTCACGCGCCGCTTCCACGAGATTGTCGACGTCGAGGTGGTTCGTCGTCATGTAAAGCTGGCGCTCGTCATAGCGCCACGCATCGCGGGGTCGGTCGGCGTACACTTCGATGCCGAGTCCATCGGGATCGGTGAGATAGACAGCTTCACTCACGAAGTGATCCGACATTCCGGCGTACGCACCCACTTCCGCGAGGTGGGCAACGAATCGCCCGAGCGAAGCGCGATCGGGCAGAAGGATCGCAAAGTGATAGAGACCGAGCAGTCCGCGCTTTGGAACAGCGCGCGCGCTACGAAGTTGGCGAAGGTGGACGATCTCCCGGTCCTCGTCCTGCGGTCCGAGTCCGGCTGAATCGGCGTCACGCCTGATGACCCGCAGCCCGAGGATGGTTTCGTAGAAGGCGAGGGAACGATCGAGATCGGCGACCTGCAGTCTCACTCTCCCGAGGCGAGTCGACTCGGGAAGACGATATCCTTTGGGACGAATCCCATGAGCGTCGTCAGCTGCGGGAGATGCCTGCGTCGTCATTCGTTCTGCTCGGCCAGAATGTCTTGAGTGTAGCGAAGAGAAGCAGGAGCACCAGCAGTCCCTGCGCCATCAGGGTTTCCACGCTCGGATAGATGCCCATCGCGTCGAGGTGCGGTCCTCCGGGAATGACGGTGATCCGCATGATGTTCCCTTCCTGCAGCTCCCGGATTCCCTTCCCCATGAATACGAACGCCATGTAGTAGAGAAGGATGCTCGTCACCGTGAAGAACGGACGCAGCGGAATCTTCACTCCGTAGCGATAGAACAGTGTGAAGATCACTGCGAGGAGCGCGAAGCCGACGATGATGCCCAACGCGAGCGGCAATCCGACGTTGGGGCCTTCGTTGAACAGCGCCTGATAGAAGAGCGCCGTCTCCGCGCCTTCTCTGTAAACCGCCAGGAATGCGACCAGCGCGAGCGCCTTGCCGCCGCCGTGATCGAGCGCGGCAGTCACCTTCACGCGGATGAACTTCTGCCACTTCGCGGCCTCGACTTTGGAAATGAGCCAATAGCTCACTGAGAACAATACGACGACCGCGATCAGCATCGTGGTCGCTTCCACGATCTCTCTGCTAGCCGGCATCGCCGCGAGGAGAGTCTTCAGCACGACCGCCGTCGCGAGGCTGGCAACAAGTCCGAGGACGATGCCGAGCCAGATGGACCGGAGGCGCTCGCGGTGCCCCATCTTGATCAGGAACGCGACGACGGCGCCGATGACGAGAATCGCCTCGAACCCCTCGCGCAGAATGATGAGCAACGACTGGAAGAAAGCCTCCCAGCTCGTCGATGGCTGCTGGGTGAGATCGATGACGGACGGAAGCGCATCGGCGATCGCGTCGCGCGAGCTTTTCGCCGATGCGAGGTCGTCGCGCTTCACCGCGCCCTTGAAGTCCGCAAAATGCCGCTCCATCGTCGACACGAGTCCCGGCTTCTTTGCGCGAGCCGAGGTCTCGAGCGGCTCGAACGCGATGTATGCGTCGAAGGCGCGATCGCCCGCTTCGGCGGTTTTGCCGCTCTTCGCGAAGTCGAGGGCGCTGTCGAGCAGCGCGAGGATCACTGGTGACGCGGTGTCGCCGGGAATCGCTGTTGCATCGGCGCGTGCAACGGGAAGAGACATCCGCTGGCCGCGGAGCGTGTACACGTAGTTGATGATGTTCCAGCGCTGCTGTGGCGTGAGCGCCGACGCGAACGAAGGCATCTCGGTTCCCCGCACTCCGACCGAAATCACATTGAACGCGAGAGTCGGTGTGAGCTCCGGAGTGAGCTTGGCTACGCCGATTGCCGGCGGCGGCGTGCTGTGGTGCGAGTCTGGTGGGGCACCGGTGCCGAGAGCGCCATGACACGCCGAGCAGTTCGTGAGAAAGAGCGCGTGCCCCTGGGCGGTGTCGAGCGGGCCATTCGGGAGATCCATCGCGCCAGCGCTACCGAGCGACGCCGCAAAGAGCTGGTGGAACTGTCTGACTGAAGAGGGCGATCTCTTTGCGGCGACGGCCGCGATCAGGCTGTCGAGAATCGATCGCGTTGCCGGCGCGTCGTACCCTCCGAGGCGAGTTGCAACCTGCTTCGCGTCCAGCAGAAAGCCGTAGGTCTCGTCGAACTCATCCTTGGAGATGAGCTTGCCGTGATCGTCGACCGCTTTCGCGTATTCCTCGACGGCCACGCCAACGATGCTTGCTAGTCGCTTTGCTGGATTTTCCTGGGCGGGCACTGTTGTGGCCGCCAAAAGCGACAGGATGGGGACACCAATCCGCCGCATGTATCGACAGTTCATTGCCGAGTGAATCTATCTGGATACACTTAAGAAGCAATTGGGGAGAGTAAGTCTTCTGCGTCAGGGAACTGCAAACTCAGAACTACCTGGCGTGGGTAATGGATACGAGAAGCCCGGTTGCGTGTCGCTGCTTAGCTACCCCGCAACCCAGAACCCGTATCTATCACTCGCACCAGGTAGTTCTGAGTTTGCAGTTCTTCAATCAGATTAGATCGATTCGACCCGCCTGAATCGGTAGTCGCCGGACAGCTCGCGATCGCAGATCGCCGCCCTCACTCCTGTCCGCTGCTCGAACCTTTCGACGAAGA
>DASXYR010000191.1:0-2315 GCA_036502385.1 Gemmatimonadaceae bacterium | reverse complement strand
CGTCGTCACCGGGCACGTGATCGACGACTATTCCGGCGAGCAGCAATCGTTGCAGCGGTATCGGATCACGCCCGAGCTCGCTTATGGCGTGACTCGCTACCTCGAGCTCGGCGCGTATCTGCCGCTTGCGACGATCGATCGCGACGGAGCGTTTGGTGTCGATGGCGTCAAGCTCAGGCTGAAATTCATCGCGCCCCACCCGCGAGAACAGCGCTGGTTCTACGGCGTGAACTTCGAGATCGGCCGCGTCGTCCACGCGCTCGACGAGAATCCCTACAACGCCGAGCTGAAAGGCATCGTCGGCTTCCATACAAACGGCTGGACGGTTGCCTTCAACGCGAATATCGATTTCAAGGTCTCCGGCCCGGTCAGCGCGCCCGCATCGCTCGACCTCGACGCGAAGATCGGTCACGCGATCACGGACGACCTCGCGTTGGGGGTCGAGACCTATAACGAGGCAGGCGCGCTCCAAAGTCTGGGGCACTTCGGAAGCGGCCAGCATTCGAGCTTCGTGGTGATCGACGCCACGTACCGCGGGTGGGGCCTGAACCTCGGGGTCGGCTCCGGTTACGGCGGTAACCCGGACCGCCTGATGCTCAAGGCGATCGTAGGCGTTCCGATCGATTAAGTACGACCATGTCGCGGCTCTTGTCGCGCGTCGACGGTGCCAGCTGCAATGCGGCGAGCTGCTTGCGCTGCGCCGGCGTCAGCAGTTCGGATCCCGGCAAAGAAAGACGACAAGATGAAGCCCGACCCGAAGAAGGACGACAAGATGAAGCCAGCCGACGACCGCACGATGACGCCGTCGAAGTAACCCAGCGGACGCTCAGGTGCCGGCAAACCATTCGTAGCCGGCACGCTCCCAATACCCGCCCGATGGGTGGTCGAGAAAGTTCACCTCGGTTAGCCACTTGACGTTCTTGTAGCCGAGCTTGACCGCACCGTATAGGCGGATCGGAGCTCCGTGCTCGGGCGACAAGGGCTTTCCGTTCATGCCGTACGCGAGCATCGTCTGCGGATGCATGGCGCTCGCGCGGTCCCAACTCGACCAGTAGTTGACCAGGGACTGGTCGACCTGATCCGGCCCGCGGTCGAAGGAGCGGAACTCGACGTAGTCGACATCGTCGGCTCCCGCGCGAGCTGCGAGCTCGGACAGCCGTACCCCGGTCCACTCGGCAACCGCCGACCAGCCCTCGACGCAATGATGCTCGATCCGTTGTTCGGTTCGCGGCATCGCCATCAGCTCGTCGAGCGTCACCATCAGGGGTCGCTGGACTCGACCACCGATCTTGAGACGCCACCCGTTCGGCATTGTCGGAACGACTTTGTCACCGCTCGAGTTCTGCGAGATCATGTACGCGCCGCTTGGAAACGCTTCGGTAGGAGTCAGATCAGCGGCGCTCGCATGGAGCTCCGCACCGGTCCGGAACAGGAGACTTTGGATCCGATTGTTCGCCTTTTCCGTCAGGCGGACCGGCGCCGAGCTCGCTGAGAACCTGTCGCAGCCCGCGAGGATCACCGCGCCGGCGCCGGCGCCGGCGAGCAGCTCTCGTCTCGATGGGCCGACTCTACTCATCAGCCTTCCCTCCGGTCACCATCGGTAGGAACGTCTTCGGGTGTGTGGCGACCATGACCACGTGGCCAACAACGAAGGTCGCGACAGCGACGAGACCGAAGAAATGGACGACCCGGGCGCCGTCATAACCGCCGAGGGGAACGCCGAGCCAGTGCAGCTGCACCGGCTTGTACATCACGAGCCCAGACCACACTTCGAGCGCACCGAGCAGGATCGCGGTCGTGTATGCCTGCCGCTGGAGCCCATTGTAGAGATCAGCAGCGGGCTCTTGTTTGCGCAACCGCAAGTAGTACAAGAGCTGCAAGATCATTGGTTTGGTGTCACGTGGCGGCCAGAAGAACCGGCGTCGATATTCGCCGGACGCGAACGTGTAGACCAGGTACACCACGCCTGTAGCGATCAGCCACCACATCACGAGGAAGTGGATTCCTCGCGCTGCGGCGAGTCCGTGACCCGAGCGCAGGACTTCGGGTGGGGTCCACCCATCGAACGGGAGGTGCCACTGCGAAGCGGACGGGCCGAAATGCGGATACGCGACGAAGATCTGCAGGCCGCTCATCGCCATCGAGGTGATGGCAACAACGTTGATCCAGTGCGTCGCCCGAATGACCCAGGGTTGTTGTCGGCGCACGCCAAACCGTACGCGCGCAGAGTTAGCAAGGCAACTCAGTTCGAACGCTCCCGGCCGAACCACGCTAGAGTGACAACGTGCCCGTAGCGTACGCATCGGACGTGAAAC
>DASXYR010000190.1:0-7426 GCA_036502385.1 Gemmatimonadaceae bacterium | reverse complement strand
GGCGACGATCGTCTTCGACGTTCTCATTCCGGCGAGGTGCTGCACTGCACCCGAGATCCCGACCGCGATATACAGCTCGGGGCTCACCAGGCGACCGGTCTGGCCGATCTGATCGCTATGTGGACGCCATCCGTCATCCGTAACGGCGCGCGTCGCGCCAACCGCGGCATTTCCAAATGCGGACGCGAGGTCTTCGACCAGCTTGAAGTTTTCGGCGGCCTTGAGTCCGCGGCCTCCGGCGATGACTACCGGCGCTTCCGCGAGATCGAGCTTGCCACCGCCACCCTGCCGCGTCTCGATGACCTTTACCCGCGCCGCTGCGGGATCGATCGCAGGCTGCGCGGATTCGACACGACCGGCCTTGGGATTCTGCGCGGGCGCGATGACGTTCGGTCGCATCGCGATGACCGCAGGATTCCCCGATACCGCGAGCGTCGCGATGACCTTGCCGATGTTGATCGGATGGCGCACGACGATCGCCTCGCCCTCTATTTCGAACGCGATAACATCGGTGACAACGCTGACACCGAGTCGTGCTGCAACGCGCGGCGCGAGATCTCTGCCCTGCGCCGACGTGCTGAAGACTGCCGCACGATAGCCGCCGGCCTTGATGCGCTCGGCTGCCGTCGTGGTCGCGGCCTCGGGACTATAGTTGGCGAGACCAGCGTGCTCGATGGCGACGACAACGTCGGCTCCGTGCTGTCCGAGCTGCGACGCCTTCGCCGCGATTCCGGGAGGACCCATGAGCAGCGCGTGCACTTCCCCGCCGCCGGATTTGTCCGCGAGCATTCGGGCGGCTGTAACTGCCTCGAGTCCGACCTTCCTGACGTCGGTGCCGCGCGTCTCGACGAATGCGAAAATATTCGCCATCAGAGAACCTTGGCCTCCGTCTGGAGGAGCTTCACGAGCTCCGGTACGGCCGTGGCGCCTTCACCGACGATGCGGCCAGCTTTGCGTTCCGGCGGGAGCTCCAGCTTCCGCAGCGTGACCTGCGGAGCGGGCAATTGCGCCGGCTTCACCTCGAGCGGCTTTTTCTTGGCGGCCATGATGCCCTTGAGCGACGGCAGGCGGGCGGCGTTCAGACCTTCATCCACCGTGAGAACCGCCGGCAGCTGAAACTCGACGATCTCCTGCGCCCCCTCAAGCTCGCGCTTGGCGGTTCCCTTTCCATTGGCAATCTCCAGCGAAGAGATCGCCGTCACACACGCGAGGTTGAGCAGCTCCGCCGTAATCGGGCCGGTTACGCCGTTGGAGGAATCCGGCGCCATCTTGCCGAAGAGGATCAGATCGTAGCCGCCGGTGCCGAGCTCCTTCGCAAGGGCCGTGGCGATCGCGAGACCATCGAAAGGAACTTTGTCGGCCTTGAGGTGGATCGCCTTGTCGACGCCCATGCTCAGTGCTTTGCGAAGCGTCTCCTGCACCACATCGGGGCCGAGCGAGATCACGGTAACCTCGCTGCCGGCGTTTTTATCGCGAAGCTGCAGGGCGGCCTCGACCGCCCAGGCGTCGAAAT
The DNA here is from genome assembly GCA_036502385.1 of Gemmatimonadaceae bacterium. Taxonomy (GTDB): domain Bacteria; phylum Gemmatimonadota; class Gemmatimonadetes; order Gemmatimonadales; family Gemmatimonadaceae; genus UBA4720. Next base: position 5,913 of record DASXYR010000190.1, on the reverse strand, counting down.
CGTTGATATCGAATTTAAGGCCGGTCTCGTCGAGCGAGCTGTTGTCGGAGCCGATCCTGAAACGAACATCCATGTCGGGGACACGCTTGATGCACACGGCAATCTTCACCGCAAAATCTCCATGTGAATGATTTCACATAAAGATACCCACTGCCGTCGGTGGCGCACGCGCCGCTCGCTGCGCCACAATTGCGATCAGTCCGGCCGCTACGAGAGCCGCGAGCGCGCCTCCGCCTCTCTCCTGCCACACCGGTGCGTAGGCCGCATTGCGAAGGCCGGACAACGATTGATAGAAAAGCGCCGCCACGAGCCATGACCACGCGGATCTCGCACCACCGACGAGCAAAGCGATCGTGACAACTATGACGCCGGCGACGACCAATCCCACGCCGACTGGATCGATGTCGTTCGCAGACGGCCCCGACAATCCCAAGACCGCAACGAGTCCCAGAATTAGCGCCGCCATCAGTACGCGAATGCTCCAACGCGGACTCAGGGCCGCGACTGCGAGCAACGGGATGCCGATGATCGCGACCATAGCCATCGCAACCATCGGTATGTCCGTGATTCCGGCGAAGAGCGGCGCAAGACTGTTGAGCGTTGTCGTCGGCATGCGAGGAAATCCTGCTCTCGGGAACAGCGCGTCGAGCCGAGTCATCGCGTAGACGATGCCGCCAAGGCCGAGCCCGGCGATGAGCATGGCGTTGCTGGTTGGTCGGGAGGGCGCGCCCTCCAACATCGGAATGCCTGCGCGTCGTCGCATTGCGTCGAGAGCGAGCCACAGGCCGACGAAGATCAGCACGATGGGGATTGCACCCAGAAATCCGAGCACAACCGTAGTGATGAAGTTGCCCCATGACTCCGCCGTGTCGTACCGGAAGAGCCGCGACGGCAGGGCGTTGAGAGTGCTGAGCATCGCCAGCACGACGAGCACGGCAATGAGTACGAGGATGGCTCTGCGGTCGAGTTTTCCGTCGTCGACAAGGATGGGGCGGCGGCGCTTGACGACGATCGCGCCCGTCACCACCAGCGCCAATAACAGCACGACGCTCATGCCGGCGATCAGCATCCGGTTTGTCTGCCGCGCGCGATCGGCGCGCAGAAATGCTTCGGGCAGCTCGATACCGCGTCGAGCGACGAGCGGCTGGTCGCCGGCGACGTCGACCCACGCATGCGCGACAGCGCCGGCGGGCAGCTTCACGGCGGTGTCGTTGTAGGTGACGGTCGCATCCCGCCTTGCGGGACGCGCCGTTTCCTTGAGCTCCGACTCCTGGAGGGTCGAAGTGTCGATGCCGTCTCGCGCGAAAGCGGCGATGGCTATTCGACGAAGCGCTGCCGAGTCTGGCGACGGACCCTGCGCCGAATCAGGAACGAGGTGGCGCGCATCCAGTGGCCTGCCATCGGGCCGCACGCGTACTCGCCATTCTTCGATTCGTTGCGCGGGACTGCCGGCGGTGTGGACGTAGCGCACAGTCCACCAGGTGGGAAACTCATAGGTCGTCGCGAACTGCCTCGCTTCGGAAACGAGCTTGTGCTCCCGCAAGAACCTCGGCCACGCGTCGAGTGTGTCGGTACCGATTATGGTGAAGCGCGTCCAGCCCGCGGGGTTGCCGCCGTGCGCGACGAGCATCGAGTCCGCGGTCCTGAGCACCTTGCTGCGGCCGGCGGTGAACGCCGGACCTAGAGGTGGCTTGGGTGGTCGCGCCACCGCGACGACGACTCCTGCGATGGCGGCCGCGATTGCCAGCCGGCGCGCACGCGCGGTGAACGCGCCCACGGATCTCACGACGCGTGGAGCAGCAATCGCATCCGGGGCGAGTGGCGTCCACGCCGCGAACCGTGCGTCGTCCGGCGCTGGGACGAAGCCGCGCTGTCGCACCCATCGCCACGACACAAGGATCGCGGGCAACAACAGTGCGACCACAACGATCGCCGCCGTGACGCGATACTCGATTGCGCTCCCCGAGCCCACGAAAATGCTGAACAGGACGAGATCGTAGACGAAATGCGCGATCATCGTCACGAGAACGCCAAAGTTGATGAACAGCACCGCCCAGAAGCAGGCGTCGATGAAAATCTCCACCCCGCGCGAGTAAGGCGGCCACGACTCGTAGTTCGCGTGGGCGAATCCAAAGACGAGCGCCGATCCGATCACTCCCGCGGCGAGCCACCACCGGCGCGTCGGACGCGAACCAACCCAGAGCGCGAGCAGAGAGAGCGGCAGCGCGCGGAAGAGCGCTTCTTCCCATACGCCGGCATTCAGCGATAGCGCGATCCCGGAGATCCACGGCATCGGCGACGCGATCTGGTTCGGATCATCCAGCAGCTCGCTCGGCACCCACCATCCGAAGAGCGTCCGAGTCACGAGGTAGAAGATCGCTACATAGGCGAAGCCGACTGCGGCAACGGCGTAGCCGCCACCAACGCGTGAAGCAACTTCCCTCGTACCCCGATAGCGCCACAGCTTCCACCAATCCAGGTGCCACGGGAAAGCAGCCCGATTTGTCGCCTCAGCCGCGGCAAGCGTGAACGCCAGCACGAGCCCCGTCGTTACGCCGAACATGAGCGCGAGCAGTACCTGCATCGCCTGGAACGTGAGCGGCGACATCGCCGTGTCGTAGGAGAACCAGCTCCCGGGGATATCGTTGACTCCGGCAAGGAGGGCGAGTCCACCAACCGTGCTCCCGACGACCATCGGCTGCCACCAGCGGACGCGTCGCTCCCGCGCAAACCTGATCAGGACCAGGATGCCGATGATCGAGATTGCGAGAATGCCGAGTGAGGCGAGGAGAGCGAGCAGATCGTTCCACGATCGCATCTCTGCATAACGCCGCCGGAACGATTCGGGGATCTCGACGTACGGCCGCGCGAGCGCGGGCGCGTCGCCGGCAATCCGGACTTCCTCGCGGATGGGAGCGCCACCGATGCGCCGATCGGTTCGTTCGAAGGTGTACGTGCGATCGATGCGGCCGCTGGTTTTCTTTGTTTCGTACGACGCGGTCACCAGCTTCCAGACACCATTGCGGCGGTCGATCCACGTGTCCAATACGCTTTCGGCGAGGCGTTGGCCGGAATCTGCGCTCACTGCGGGACGTCGATCTGCGTCGGCGAGCTTTCGCTCGAATCCAATGATGCGCCCGTCGGGTGCAAAGTCGACGCGCGCCTCACGGGGATCGTCCGGAACGAAAGCGCGCACCGACCACGTAAAGGGCGCAAGATCGCGGCCTCGAACAAGAGCGTTCAGCGAATCGTGACCTCCTGCGGCCAGCTCGACGAACGTGCGGAGCGAGTCATCCGCGTGAAAACGAACTGCCGTTCGGGCACTGGACTGAGCGAGGGAGTGCGCGCGGAAGAATGAATCAGCCCGCGCGAGGGCGACCTCTCGGGTGACGGACTGCTTGAGTGCTACGATCGGAAGGGCGCGGGGAAAGAGCCAGGCGGCGGTCGCCGCCGCCGCGATGGCTACGAGTGCGACGAGGACGGCGATTCTGGAGGATCGCATCAGATCCAGCGTCGCCGTTCTTTCATTCGAAGGCGCTGAGTCCGGTAACCGCTTGTCCGAGTATCAAGGTGTGGATGTCGTGCGTTCCCTCGTAGGTGTACACGCTCTCGAGATTTGCCATGTGCCGCATCGACGAGTACTCCGCCAGAATGCCGTTTGCGCCGAGGAGACGTCGTGCTTCGCGCGCGATGTCGGTGGCGGCGCTGACGTTGTTGCGCTTGGCGAGCGACACCTGTTGCGGAGTGAAAGTTCCGTCATCCTTCATTCGTCCGAGGTGCAGCGCGAGCAGCTGTCCCTTCACCAGCTCCGTCAGCATCTCGGCCAGGCGCGCTTGCTGGATCTGAAATCCGCCGATCGGCTTTCCGAACATGACTCTGTTGATGGAGTAGTCGAGCGCCTCCTCGTAGCACGCCTGCGCCGCGCCCATCGCGCCCCACGCGATGCCGTAGCGGGCCTGTGTCAGACACATGAGCGGACTCTTGATCCCGCCAGACTTGGGAAGAAGCGCGGTCGCCGGGACTTTGACGTCCTGGAGCACGAGCTCGCTGGTGTCGGACGCGCGAAGCGAGAGCTTTCCCTTCTGATCCTTCGACGTGAATCCCGGGGCATCGGTCGGGACAATGAAGCCGCGAATGGATTTGTCGCTCTTGTCGTCTCCGGTTTTCGCCCAGATGATTGCGACCTGAGCAGTCGACCCGTTCGTGATCCACATCTTGGCGCCGTTTATCACCCAGCTTCCGTCCTTCTGCTCGCGCGCACGCGTGATCATGCCGGAGGGGTTGGACCCATAGTCTGGTTCCGTGAGACCAAAGCATCCGATGATCTCGCCGCTGGCCATTTTCGGGAGGAAGTGCTGCTTCTGCTCCTCGCTGCCGAAGGCGTAGACCGGATACATCACCAATGCGCCCTGCACGGAAGCAAAGGAGCGCACGCCGGAATCGCCGCGCTCGAGCTCGTGCATGATGAGACCATAGGCGACGTTGTTGAGCCCGGCGCATCCGTACTGCTCGGGCAGATTCGCGCCGAACATTCCGAGCTCCGCCATTTTCGGGATGAGCTCCTTCGGGAACCTTCCTTCTATGTAGCAGTCGCCGATGATCGGGAGGACGCTCTCATCGACGAACGCGCGAATCGTGTCGCGAACGGCGCGCTCTTCTTCGGACAGCGCGGAATCGATATTGTAGAAATCGGTTGGCATGGGGGAAAAATAACCCCCCGAGGAGGGCTGCGATTCCCGTCTTCAGAACTTAGAAGTGGGTCAGATCGTTTGGTACGCCTTCGAAGTCCGATTCTTGAGGGACAGGGGAAAAGGGGGGGAGACCGGTGAGACCGGTGAGGAGTTTGATTTGATCAGATGCAGCATGCCCATTTTCAATGGAATTGGACTGGAATTGAGCAACCACCCAATCTTCTCACCGGTCTCACCGGTCTCGCAGATCGTACCCGCCGCCTTATTGAGTGGCTAATGCTCGCGTAGCTGGAGCTCGTATCAGGCCACGGCGCGACAAGCGAGCGGCGTGATTCCCACCGCGCGCGCCTTCGCGCGGAAGCTGGCCCCGTGATCGACCACGAGGCCCTGCTCGTCCTGCCATTGATGCACCATCTCGTGGAGCAACGTGTGGAGTGCCTCATCCCATCCATCGCGCCGGATGTGGCGCCTGCTCAGCACGATCTCCGGCGCGAATCCTTCCGCTGCTGGACTGTAATGCCCCAGCCTGCTCTTCATCCGGCGCGATATGCGTATTGGGATCTCGCGCAGAGCCCCGCCGAACCGGTCCTCGTTGTACGCAGCGTGCCAACGGGTGAGCTCGCGGATGAACGGGGCGTCCGCCGGGTGCGTCCGCTCCGGCCGCCGTCTTCGCCGCTGCGGGTCGGTCGAGCGCGCGACCGGAAACTGAAGGATCGTTCTGCGCGCCTCCTGCCTCACCACGCGATTCCTGCCGTGCACGAAGGCGATAATCGCCTTCCATACATCTTCATCGGCGCCGAGGAAGCTGTTGTGGATGCGCAGCTCGCCACCGCTGTAGCTGACCACGACCGTGCGGTTCGTCGTCAGTCGCACGCGGTACTGCGAGCGAAGGCCGAGTCGCCGCAATCGCGTCTTCAGCTCCTCGGCGTTTCGAGGCGGCGGCTCATCCAGCTCGAGCGTGAGCTGCTCGCGACTACTCAGCGGCCACATACTCGGATCTCTTGAACGATTTGTGGGGACCGTCCACGAAGGTGTGCTGGTTCTTCGACCAGACGTGCGTCGTCACGTCGATCGTCTCGGCGCCAACGACGATCACGTTGACCGACGACGGCCTGCCTCCTCGCGATCTATTCGATACCGTCCCCGCTGTCGAGATCACCGTTCCCTTCCGCGTGTGCTCGATGAAGTGAACCGATTCCTGATGGTCGTGACCACAACACAC
>DASXYR010000189.1:0-4582 GCA_036502385.1 Gemmatimonadaceae bacterium | reverse complement strand
TTTTCGCCGAGAAGAGCTGATCGTGCGTGAGAAGGTTGATCGCGCGACGCGCGGAGCTGGAAAGCAGATCGATGAGAATGTTCTCCTGATCCGCCGCGTCCTTCGAGAAGAACCGGTTCGCCGCGGTCTTGATCAGAGTGTCGCTGTCCCCCACCGAGACGATGGCGCTCGCCAGAATTCGCACCTTGATCGGCTGCGGCGTTCCGTTCCGGTCCAGATCCGCCGTCTGGTCAGTTATATCGAGGTCGACGTTGATGGCCTTGCTCGACAGCGTGGTCCCGGTCGTGAGTAGCGGAACCTCTTTCGATTTTCCGGGACCGCGATAGATCACGGTGCTGCCCTGCAGCCAGCTCACCATCCGGATCGTTCCCGCTTCGACGTTGCGCAGGAAGGACGAGACGATGAGCGGTATCACTCCAAGCACGCCGACAAGAACGGCGGCGACGATGATCAGTGTCTGTGTCATGAAAAATGTTCCTCTCTATAAGCGGTCGGCGTCGTTCGATTCGGTCTCACCGAGACCGATACGCGACACCGTGCAGCGATTGCGCGTGCTATCTATTTCTTCAATGCGGACCGCATCACCGGTTCTGATTCGAACGCCGGACTTGCGGTCCGCTGCCAGCTGGGTGCCAAGCACCTGAACGACCTCACCCCCGAGCTCGATCGCAACCAATCCATTTCCATTCGCATCGAATCCTGTGACGGCGCGACCTTCGGACATGAGCGCCGATTCCAGCGTCTGTGCCGGTTGAGATTCGAAGCGGAAGAGCGAATTGAATATCGGTCGTACGATCAGCGCCTCGAATCCGACGCCACCCAACACCGCGATCGGTAGCGCGAGCACTGGACCGACGAGCCGCTCCAGCACTAATCCCGTCGCACCGAACCCGACGAGGAAATTGAACAGCACGCGCGGCGACAGCCAAGACAACACGTGCGACGTCCATGAATGTGGGACGGCCTGACCGGCAGCGATGCTATGGGGCCTGGCCCCGACGTGCTCGATCGTATGCGGCGGCGCGTGGGGCAAAGCATGGTGAGGAGCTGCCGCATGCACGTGCGACCCGCCGATGCCGTGCATCTCGTGACCGGCGGTATGGGTGTGGTGCCCTCCGCCATGGCTGCTCGTAAAGCCGAGGAAGGCCATGGCGGCCATGCCCGCGGCTCCGAGAACCACGCAGAAGATGTAGAGGTCCATCTATTTCGAGTTTACCCGAGTAGCAGTGAAGTTCTTTCGCTTGGCGAGCCCGCCGGATGCAAAACATCCCCGGACGGGATCGTTTCCGTCACGGGGATGTTGTAAGAGTTGCGACTTCTCCGCAATCAGGCGGGGAGTTGGCTCAGTAGATCAGCCCTCAACCCGCCCGAAAGCGATGGCACGATTTCGCTAAATCTCCTCGACGACCGGAACCGTCTCCGGCAGCGCGAAGTCCGTATCCGAGTCGCTCGCCAGAATCTCGGCGATCGTCGGCTCGGGCGGAAGCTCGGGCGCTGGTGGCACCGGCGCTCCCTCGATCTCCACTTCCTGGTAGCGGTACATGCCTGTGCCGGCCGGGATGAGGTGACCGATGATGATGTTCTCCTTGAGTCCAAGCAGCTCGTCCCGCGCGCCGCGGATCGCGGCGTCGGTCAGAACTCGCGTGGTCTCCTGGAAGCTTGCCGCCGAGATGAACGACTGCGTGGTCAAGCTTGCCTTGGTAATTCCGAGCAACAACGGCTCGGAAGCGGCCGGCTTGTCCTTTTTCTTCTTCTGCCTGTCGTTCGCTTCGCGGAAGTTCTGCTTGTCGACGTGCTCTCCCTCGAGGAACTCGGTGTCTCCACTCTCGAGCACGCGTACCTTCTGGAGCATCTGCCGCACGATCACGCCAATGTGCTTGTCGTTGATCTTCACGCCCTGCAGGCGGTAAACCTCCTGCACTTCGTTGAGCAGATATTCCTGGACCGCGCGCGGTCCCTTGATGCGGAGAATGTCGTGCGGATTCACCGGACCTTCGGAGAGACGGTCGCCCGCTCTTACCCAGTCGCCGGCGTGCACGCGAAGGTGCTTGCCGGCCGCGATCTCGTACAGTTGACCCGGCTCCTCCGTATCCACCGGCGTGTCCTTCGGCACCACTCTGATCTCGCGCTTGCCGCGCTTGATGTCGCCGAACCGAACTTCGCCGTCGACCTCGGAGATCGTCGCCGGATCCTTCGGGCGACGCGCCTCGAACAGCTCCGCGACGCGCGGCAAACCGCCGGTGATGTCGCGGGTCTTGTATGCCTCTCTGGAGATCTTCGCGATGATGGTACCCGCGCCGATCTTCTTGCCATCTTCCACCGTCAGCTGAGCGCCAACCGGAATCACGAAGTCTCTCAGGCGCCTTTCCTTGCCGCCCTTGGTCTCGATGATCTCGATGTGCGGATGGAGCTTCTTCTCCTTGTCTTCGATGACGACGGTCTGGCGGAGGCCGGTGAGCTCGTCGAGCTCCTCGGAAACCGACTCGCCCGGAATCAGGTCGACAAAGCGAAGCGTTCCATCGACGTCCGCGATGATCGGGTTCGTGTAAGGATCCCAGGTGAAGATGATGTCGTCCTTCTTCACGTCGGCTCCATCCTTCACCATCAGCGTCGCGCCCAGAGGAACCTGGAGGCGCGCACCGATTGAAGCATTGCGCTCGCCCGAGCTCTTGATCGTGAGCTCGCCTTCGTACGACGTGACGATCTGCTGCTTCTCCGAGTTGGTGACCACCACAAGCCGGTCTCCGTACTCGATCGTTCCCGCGACCTTCGACTTGCGCGCCGTCTGCTCGGCGATACGAGCCGCGGTTCCACCGATGTGGAACGTGCGGAGCGTCAGCTGAGTACCCGGCTCGCCGATCGACTGCGCGGCGATGATTCCAACCGCTTCACCCTTGTCGACCATTCCCATGGTAGCGAGGTTGCGGCCGTAGCACATCTGGCAGAGACCGCGCTTCGCCTCACAGGTGAGAACGCTGCGGATCTTGACCGTCTCGAGTCCAGACTCTTCGATACCGCGAGCCATGTCCTCGTCGATGAGCTGACCAGCCTCGACCAGCAACGCGCGCTGGCCGGACTCGTCGATCTCGTGAACATCGTAAATGTCTTCAGCAGCGACAGTGCCGACGATACGCTCGGCCAGCGGCTCGATGATGTCCTCGCCTTCCTTGAGCGCTCCGACTTCGAGGCCGAGGATGGTTCCGCAATCCTCTTCGGTGATCGTCACATCCTGCGCGACGTCGACGAGGCGGCGGGTGAGGTAACCGGCGTCCGCCGTTTTCAGAGCGGTGTCGGCCAGACCCTTACGTGCGCCGTGGGTCGAGATGAAGTACTCGAGCACGGACAATCCTTCACGGAAGTTCGACTTGATCGGGCTTTCGATGATCTCGCCGATGCCTCCGGTGAGCTTCTTCTGCGGCTTCGCCATCAGTCCGCGCATACCGGCCAACTGACGGATCTGATCGCGCGATCCACGGGATCCGGAGTCGAACATCATGAAGACCGGATTGAATCCGTCGTTCGACTCGCGCATCGCGCGCACCATTGCGTCGGCCACGTCGTTGTTGGCGTGCGTCCAGGTGTCGATCACCTTATTGTAGCGCTCGCCGTTCGTGATGTTGCCGGTCTGATACGCCTTCTGGAACCTGTTGACGCGCTCCTCCGCCTCGGCGAGAAGCGTCTCCTTCTCGGCCGGGATGTGAAGGTCTTCGATTCCAATCGAGATTCCACCGCGCGTGGCGTAGCGGAACCCGAACTCCTTCAGGCGATCGAGGAACGGCACCGTTCCCTGGAGACCGCTGCGTCGATAGCTCTCGAAGACCAGCTCTCCGAGTGCCTTCTTCTTCATGTCGCGATTCTGGAACGGGATCTCCTTCGGGATGATCGCGTTGAAGAGCACGCGGCCAACCGTCGTGTCCAGCCAGCGTGTGCCTTCCACGTCCTGGACGTAGAAGCGAATCGGCGTATGGAAGCTCACGCGGTCCTGCGACAGCGAGAGCTCCACTTCGGCGACGCTCGAGTACGACTTGATGTTCTTGGCGATCTTCTGATCGAAGCCCGGGGGCGCCTTGGTCGCGAAGTAGCAGCCGAGCACGATGTCCTGGCTGGGCTCGGCGACGGGGCGTCCGTCGGACGGCTTCAGAATGTTGTTCGACGACAGCATGAGCAGACGGCACTCGAGCTGGGCCTCGAACGAAAGCGGAACGTGAACGGCCATCTGATCGCCGTCGAAGTCCGCGTTGAAGGCGGCGCAGACGAGCGGGTGAATACGAATGGCCTTTCCTTCGACGAGCACCGGCTCGAAAGCCTGGATGCCGAGTCTGTGAAGGGTCGGCGCGCGGTTGAGCAACACCGGGTGATCGCGAATGATCTCCTCGAGGATTTCATAAACCTCGGGCGATTCCTTCTCGACGATTTTCTTGGCGCGCTTCACCGTCTCGGCGATTCCCTTCTCGACGAGCTTATGGATGATGAATGGCTTGAACAGCTCCAGCGCCATCGCCTTGGGCAGACCGCACTGGTGCAGCTTCAGCTCGGGGCCGACGACGATGACCGAACGGCCGGAGTAGTCGACGCGCTTTCC
>DASXYR010000188.1:0-3079 GCA_036502385.1 Gemmatimonadaceae bacterium | reverse complement strand
CTCGTTCGTGATGGACAATTTCAATGGTGAAGTGCACTCCCGCATGCTGCCGCGGCTCGGTCAGAACCACTCGCACCTCATCCCAGTGGAAGATTACGCTCGGCTCGAACGTGCCGTGGCGGATGCGCTCCGCGAGACCGTGGGTGCAGACGAGGCCCGCATCCTCGAAGAACAGCTGCTCACGCGCCATTCCTCGCCGTTCCAGATGCCGCGGTCTCAGGCGCTGCTCCTTTCATTGCGCGACACCCTCCCGCTCGTCGCAGAGGCAGTGCTGACGCGGAGCCGCAAACTCTACCAGGGTGCGAGGGAGTGAGTGCGGTGACCGTGCGATCCAGCGCCGGTCACGCCCCGAGCGACCATAGACCCGGCACGCAGCCCGACGCCGCAAATCCGGCCGGCGCTGGCGTCGAGCTCAGCGACGTTCTCGACGCTGTCGATGTTCCTATCATCGTCGTTGACCGCGACTGCAAGGTCGTTCGCTTCAACAATGCGGCGGCGGAGGCGCTCGGCTTGACGCCATCGGACGTTCGCCGGCGTCCGTGCGAGATCGAAGTGCTTGCGGGCGCACGGGAGCTCGAGAAGCTATGCGCGCAAGTGATCGCCGACGCATCGCCTTGCCGGCGGGAAATCCGGCACGGCGACCGGCGCTTTCTTCTCCGATTGGCGCCTTATTCGGCAAGCAATGGTCAGCTCGAGGGGGCGGTGCTCACGTTCACGAACGTGACCGCGTTCCGCGAGAGCATCGACCAGGCGATCTACGAGCGGGAGTATACCAAGGCGATCCTCAACACCGTAATCGATCCGCTCGTGGTCTTGGACTCGGGCTTGCGTGTGCAGACGGCGAACCGGGCGTTCTATGCCATGTTTGGAGCTTCGCGCGACAAAACGCTAGGTGTTCAGCTCCAGGATCTGGGGGACGCGGACTGGAGAGCGTCCCGGCTGTGGGCGTCGCTCGGAGCGATTGCGACCGACGCCGGTGAATTCCAGCCGTTCGAGGTCGAGCGCGAATTTCCAGCGCTCGGTCGGCGCAGCGTTGTGGTCGACGCACGACGGGTAGCTCGGGACGGCGAAGCCAATATTCTGCTGACACTCCACGACATCACCGATCGAAAGAACGCGGAAAAGGACCTGCGCCGCGGACAGGAGGAGCTGGTCGATTTAGTGGAGAACGCCAGTGTCGGCATGCATTGGGTCGGACCAGACGGAATCATTCAGTGGGCCAATCGCACCGAGCTGGAGCTGCTCGGATATTCGCGAGAAGAATTCATCGGGCGTCACATCGCGGAATTCCACGTCGAAGCCGCCGTGATCGAGGACATTCTACGCAGGCTGAAGAGCGCCGAAGCGGTGCAGGACTATGGGGCACGCCTGCGCTGCAAGGACGGCTCAATCCGCGACGTACTCATCAACTCGAACGTGCTGTGGGAGGGCAACGAGTTCATCCATACACGCTGCTTCACGCGCGACATCACCGAGCGCAAGCGCGCAGAGGAGGCACTTCGCGAAAACGAAGCGCGCTTCCGCGCGCTGTTCGAGTCGATGGATGAAGGCTACTGCGTCGTCGAGTTGCTTTTCGACGCGAAGAACAATGCACTCGACTACCGCTTCCTTGAAACCAATCCGGCCTTCGAGAAACAGACAGGCATCACGAACGCAAAGGGCCGTCTGGTGCGGCAGATCGCGCCGCAGCACGAACAGCAATGGTTCGACGCCTACGGTAGCGTCGCCCTCACGGGCGAGACGATCCGGTTCGAGAGCGCCGCCGTCGTCTTGGGGCGCTACTACGACGTCTGCGCCTTCCGTGTGGGCGCTCCGGAGTTGCGCCGCGTCGGCATCGTGTTCAACGACATTACCGAGCGCAAACAGGCGGAGGAAGTCATACGACAGAGTCAGAGGGCTCTCTTGGAGGCCGACAGGCGCAAGGACGAGTTCCTGGCCACCCTGGCGCACGAGCTCCGTAACCCCCTGGCCCCCATCCGCAACTCGCTTCACATCCTGCGGATGGCCAATGCATCCGACCCAGGTGCGGCCCGCGCTCAGGACATGATGGAACGGCAGGTAGCGCACATGGTCCGTCTGGTCGACGACCTGCTCGAGCTCTCTCGGATTAGCCGCGGGCAAATCGAGCTCAAGAAGGAACGCATAGGGTTTTCGACCATCATCGAGCACGCCGTCGAGGCGAGCATGCCGTCCATCGAGAACCACGCTCACACCCTGGTGGTGACCCTTCCCAACGAGCCGCTCGTCGTCGACGGCGATCTCGTCCGGCTCTCCCAGGTCTTTGCCAACCTCCTCAACAACGCAGCGAAGTACACGCGAAACGGCGGGCGCATCACGCTAAGCGCGCAGCGTGAGGGGGCGACGCTCGTCGCGTGCATCCGCGACACGGGCATCGGCATTCCGAGTGAAATGTTGTCTCGCGTATTTGATATGTTCGCCCAGGTCGACAGCGTGCTCCGCCGCTCCCAAGACGGCTTGGGGATCGGCCTCAATCTGGTGCGGAGTCTCGTGGCGATGCACGGCGGTAGTGTCGAGGCTCACAGCGAAGGCTTGGGTCAAGGGAGTGAATTCATCGTACGCCTCCCCCTCGTCGAACACCGAAGCCCAGAGACCTCGTATTCTGTTCCACTAGCGGGCGTCAAGGGAGCCGTTCCGCGGGCGCTTCGAATTCTCGTCGTTGACGATAACGAAGACTCCGCAGACACCCTGGGCATGCTTTTGAACCGCCTGGGCGCTGACGTGAAGATCGCCTACGACGGGCACTCGGCTCTGGGAGCGCTGCGCAGTTACCGTCCGTCGGTCGTCATCCTCGACCTGGGCATGCCCGGCCTCGATGGCCATGAAGTGGCGCAGCAAGTGCGGCGAGACCCCGAGTTCCGCGATCTGCCTCTCATCGCCTTGACCGGATGGGGCCAGGAGGAGAACCGCCGTCGCACGCGCGAGGCGGGCTTCGATCATCACCTCGTGAAGCCGGTCGATCTCGAAGTCCTGCAGGCCGTTCTGGCTTCGCTCGATAGCCAAAAGAGAGCACGAGAAATGTCCGCGGCCGCTCACGCGACGTCGACTGTATGACTTCAGT
>DASXYR010000187.1:0-4752 GCA_036502385.1 Gemmatimonadaceae bacterium | reverse complement strand
ACCGCTTCGCGTTCCGCCTGAAAGCGCTGTTTCAGAGAAGAGAACCAGGGCAGATCGATTGCTATTCCATTCCACTCCATCTCTGCCAGGACAGCCACCAGCGGGATCTCTACGCCGTCCAGCAAACGCGTGAGTTCGTGTGATTCGAGCTGCGGCTCGAAGATTTTCCGTAGCCGGAGAGTCATGTCGGCGTCTTCACACGAGTAGTCGCGTGCTGCTTCCACCGGACATTCGTCAAACGGAATGGCCGAACGACCTTTGCCGCAAAGGTCGGCATAGGAAGTCATAGTGTGATCGAGAAACTCCAGCGCCAGCACATCGAGGCCATGCGATCGCCGGCCGGGATCCAGGACGTAGCTCGCCAACATTGTGTCAAAATCGAGTCCGGCCAGATTTACGCCCGCACTTCTCAATATGAGCTTGTCGTATTTCGCGTTCTGAGCCGTTTTGAGAACGGAGGGATCTTCGAGCAGTTTCCGCAATGGCTCCATTTCCGCAGAGTTGATCGGCGGAAGATTGTGGACATCCGTACGTCTTGTGTTACGGAGCATCTTCGCCGCGATTCCCAGTGAATCGCCAACGGCTTTCTTTCTCGGCTGCTGATCAGGAAACACTTCGTCGCCGCCCCGAATCAGTCCCCGGTCTTCCGGTGCATCGGTAGCGGATCGATCACCAGCAGCATCGATCAGCAGCTCGCCCTGACCCGACTGAGAGAGAGTATGCCGAAGCGGGAAGTAATATGCCTCACCCTCTCCGACCGCGATCGCAATCGAGATCAGTGACGAGCGCAATGCATCTGCCATCTGAGGGTTATCTCGATCTACAAGCGTCTCGGTATCGATCGATATCAGCTTTGAATCTCTCGCGCGGGCTATGGCGTGCTTCAGTCCATCGATGTTATCGACTGTTACGTAATTGACGTCCAGCTTTGGTTTTTGTTGTTCGGCTGGTGCCTGGACAGCCATGTCCTTGGCAAGCGCGTGAAACTCCAGCTCGATAAACAAATCCCGGAGCCGCTCATAGTCCGGCTCTTTCACTTTTAGGGATTCGAGATCGAGCGTAACGGCAAGATCGTCGCGAATTGTTACTAATTCCTTGGATAGTCGTGCATTCTCGGCATGCTCGAGCAATGCCTCACGTGGACGTTTCTTGGTGATCTCGCCGGCGTGCTCGAGAATCGACTCGAGATGTCCGTACTGTTTCACCAGTTCCGCGGCAGTCTTGTCGCCTATGCCTCGCACGCCGGGAATGTTGTCCGAGGAATCTCCGACTAGAGACAGGTAGTCGGTAACGAATTCCGGAGCAATTCCAAGCCTGTCCTCGGCGTTTTCCATTCCGACCCAGTGCTCTTCGACATTCGCAGGGCCGCCACGGCCGGGGTTGAGCAACCAGACACCATTCTTGACCAACTGCTGAAAATCCTTGTCTCCCGACACCACCACTACATTCACCCCCGCATTGACGCTTTTCGCCACGAGAGTTCCGATAACATCGTCGGCCTCATACCCGGGTAAGGTCAGGATTGGAATACGATAGGCATCAATCATCTCTCGTATCCGCTCCATTCCACTATCAAAATCTGATTGGAGCTCTTCGGTCAGCTTTTCACGGGTTGCCTTGTAGGCCGGGTAGCGCTCGTGCCGAAAGGAGAGCCCTGAGTCATGTACCCATCCCAGGTATTCCGGCTGATGTTTGGTGATAAGTCGCTGGAGAAAGTTGGCGATACCCCAGCTTGCCGAAGTGTTCTCTCCCTTGCTCGTAGTAAGCGGTCGCGAGATGAGCGCAAAGAAGGCGCGATAGATGAGGGCATATCCATCGACGAGGAACAGCCGCGGGCTTTCCGGACCTTTCATCAAGGCAATATAAAACGCCCTCGCCTATAGAGAGCGAGAGCGTTTTTTCTCAATTGGTGATTGGCGAATCAGCGCTGCCGACGCGCTGCCAGCGAGAGAAACTCGGTCTGACTGGGTCGGGTCAATCTCCAGCCACCAGCATCTTCGTAGAAAATGAGCTGAGAGTTATACTGTCGATATTGCCAGATCTGCAGACGCGCAGTGGAAGCCATCTGCGTCGTCGAGAATTGCTGATTTACATTCCGCTCGAATACCTGATCCGGTTCACCGAGCGCGACGAACACCATTCCACGATCGGAGAGCCATCCTGGATTCCGATCCATTCGAAACTGGGCATTGGCTTCCCGGATGCGGCCGAAATAGGCCTGCAGCTCCTCATTCGTGGGTGTTTCGGGTATTGGATCTGTTGCACGCAGGAACTCCGCCCACACTGACGCGCGCCTTTCCAGGGGAGCTGCTTTAAGTGCACTGAGTCGGGATGGCGTTCCAAAGAAGCGAAGGTACCCCAGCATATCCTCGAATGACATGAGTGGAATGTCTTCGCCGAATGTCACAAAGAGGGGAACTCCTACGCTGTCAGAGACCGCCACGTCACGGCGCAGAAAGAAAACCTTCGCGATTCCAACTCCAACATTGGAAATGGGCACGTTCACGATGCCATTAAACAGCCCGCCATTGCGAGCAAGCATCGTAGAATCGCGCCAGGTCTGTACTCCTTTGTCGTTCCGTACGATAAAGGCCACTGGAAGTCGAGCTCCCTGTCCGTAGCCTTCGACATAGATCGCTACGGTACTGTCCCGACCGAACACGGCGCTCGATCGAGGGCTGGCCAACAGCCGAGGCGCCGAATCGAGGAGGGAGCGACCACTCGCCTCGTACACCACTGTAGGGGTAGACAGGCGCCCAGCACCAAGCGAAGGCACCGAGAGCGTAGCATCCTGTGTTGCCGCACGAGCACCACCGACATCGCGGACCGTCACCGACAGATTGTAGACACCCGGAGCAACATGAAAATAGTGCTGAAAAATGACACTCTCATCGGTTCGATTGGTTTCCCTAAACGATCCAACCCGAACGATTTCCATCACATTTACGCTCGCTGCCTCCACTCCTCCACGATTGAGGCTGAGTTTCACCTCGTAGGGGGCCCGGTATTTATCGCCCTCTCTCGAAAAAGTGAGGGCACGATTGGGGATGGAAATACTTGTCAAAACGAGGGTGGTGTCGGGTCTGCCAGTCGCAAAAGATGATATGCTGCCGACGAAAGCAACCGGGTCGGGAGCGGCCAGGAGACCGATTTGTCGATAGATCTCACTCGCGTCCGGTGTAGCAACGCCCTCAGCAGGGAGGACTCTTGGGTTTGGCTGGGCGCTGGAGCCAGATCCCGCAGAGCTGCAGGCGGAGACAACGGTGGAGACGAGAATCAGCGCCAGACCCGCGGGGCACTTCTTAGCAGTCAGCATGGTTGGTTATTACCCTATCCGGTTCCGCGAGTTTCTATTAGTTTCGCGGCGTGTCTCGAGAACAGATGGTCGGCACTTCCGTAGCTGGCTATGACATCCAGAAAGAAGTCGGCGAAGGCGGAACATCCGCCGTTTATCTCGCCGAACACCCGAATCATGGCACCGTTGCACTTAAAGTGCTACGGGAGAAGCTGCGCCAGGATACTACAGCCGTCGCTCGTTTTGTCCGCGAAGCGAAGTATGGCGCTCGGGTAAAGCATCCCAATGTCGTCGACACCATCGAGATCGGTCAAGCTGAAAACGGTCTGCACTTTCTCGCGATTGAGTGGGCCGGTGGTGAAATACTCGAGAGATACGCCAAGCAGAATGCGCCGCTCCCTATCGACGAAGTATCAACGATCGTCTCGCAAATAGCGGCAGGGGTTCAGGCCGCGCACGATGCGGGAATAGTACATCGCGATCTGAAGCCAGAAAACGTGATGTACGATGCAACGGCACGTCGCGTGAAGCTTCTCGACTTCGGGATCGCGACCGATACGCAGGCTTCCGGTGATGAGCGTCTGACTCGTGCGGGGTTCTTCGTCGGAACCCTTATGTACATCGCTCCAGAAGCGTTGTCAGGAGAGATCGTCACTGCCGCGGCCGATCAGTACAGCCTTGCAACGATAGCCTACTATCTCCTCACCCGTAGTTTGCCGTATACCGCAAAGGCGCCTCGGGAGATGTTTACTCAGCTGCTTACCATGCCTCCGATCCCACTCAAGGATGCCGTAGAAGGCAGATTCGAGTTTACGCCTCAACTCGACGGGGTTGTGATGCGCGCACTATCGCGATCACCGATGGATCGTTACGCGAGTGTGATCGCGTTTGCAGACGCCTTCGCGGTTGCAGCTCGCATTCTACCGGACCAGCCCAAAATGCTCGACAAGTTCAAGGGACTACTTAGGCGCAGCCGATAGATCACTGGGATCCACGGGGAGCCAAAGCGTAAAAGTAGATCCTTTCCCGGGCTCGCTTTCCAACTCTACCATTCCGCCAATCAGACTTGCGAGCCGGCGAGAGATCGCAAGGCCAAGACCGGTACCGCGCTCAGCCGAGTTACCTCGCGGACCAGCATCGACTTGCTCAAACTCCTCGAAAATTCGCGTCTGATCAGCCGGATGGATTCCAATTCCCGTGTCGATAACCTGAATTCCGATCCACGGATTGCTCGGATACGGCACACGCTCTGACGAAGGTGGTCCGCTGTCAGGAAGTGAATCGACAAGGCGGGTACGGATGACGATGCTTCCCTCATTCGTGTACTTCACTGCATTCCCCAGAAGATTGACGAGAATCTGGCGAAGGTGCGTCGTATCGGTTCTGACCCGAGGTAACGCGGCACCCATAACGAGCGACAGGCTGAGCCCTTTTTCACTGACGAGAGATTCGATCTC
>DASXYR010000186.1:0-10028 GCA_036502385.1 Gemmatimonadaceae bacterium | reverse complement strand
TGCTTCATGATGTCTCCAAATACTGACGAAAGAGGTTCTCTAGACGCAGACTCCTACCAAGGTGAACAAGTGTCCTTCTCGCGCGAACTTACGGCTGAGTCCGGAAAGAGTCAAGCAAAATTCCAGGTGTTTGCCTGAGTGTTCTACCCTCACCCCGCCTTTCTGTTACACCAATCCGGTCACAAAACTCGAGGAACGGGATCAGATACTTTCTCGAGAAGCCGAGTAAGTCTCTTAGCTGCGCGGGCGCATAGACACGTCCGGGCGCCAGTCCAGCCCTCAATTTCGCAATCAGCGCATCAACAGCATTTCGGTCGTAGTAGCGCTCCACCTCGACCTGGACGATTCGCCCCTGCCGCTCCAGAAAATTGAGCAGGGATGGCACTGAGCTGCCGTAGCGAAGGACCAACTCGTTTACGCTCGGCGGCTCCCGCCCACCTGCGCAAATATCATGCACCAGGCGGTTGGTTGCCTCGAGGTCACTGGCGCTGGGAGAAGGCACCCATCCCCTACGCCGAACAACCGGTCCCTGGATCTCGAGCTTGCCGTCCTTTTCCATCTCGCGGATGGAGATGTCGGCGAGCTCCTCGTTTGCGTGCAGCCCTTCCCTCAGCGTTCTGGTCGGAACACCGGGACTGAGAGGAGATCGGATCTCGTACTCCGCGACAATGCGTTGAACTGTTGCCATTACCTGTTCGACAGCATTGATGGCAAAAAGGTTGTGCGTTCCGACGCGCGCGTTGGCGCTCTCGATGAGCTTGGGCACGTCTCCAGGAGCGCAACCGACGCGCACAGGAATATCCCGAATTGAAATGCCTCTCAGCGACTCGGCTTCGACGATGTACCGCAGTCGATGTTCTGCGCTCTTTGAGAGCTCGCTCAGCTGCTCCGTAGCGAGATCGGGTAAAGGGCGACGGCGAGCGTGAGAGTCGACAACCACGCCACCGCCAATCGTCCGCAGTGGCGCCGGAAGCCGGAGGACAAATCGATCGCCGCCGCGGAGCACCACTGGATCATCGGTCGTGATTCGCGCCAGCGCCGGCTGATCAGGATCGTTCTCGCTCACCGCGAAAGAGATTCGGGCTCCTACTTCGCTCGCTCCGGCGTGTAGACGGAGCTGCGTGCGCGCGGACAACCGTTCGGGGATATCGGACTCCAGCGTGACAACCGCCTCGAACATCGAAGTCGGCTGCCACCAGTCGTCGCTGACGATGACGCTGCCGCGAGTTACCGAGGCGAGATCCAATCCGGTCAACGCGACGGCAGCCCGTGCGCCCGCGCGGGCGACATCGACTGGCCTGCCGTGTTGTTCTATGCGCCGAGCTCTGGAGCTGGCTCCTTGAGGAAGAATTCGAACGGCCGCGTCAACGGGAAGCTCGCCGCTCCATACGGTTCCGGTGACGACGGTTCCCGTCCCCTTCACCGAAAACGCGCGATCCACCGGGAGGCGAAAGAGATCGTTGGCGGCCCGTGCCGGAGCGCTCGACAGCGTGCGCGACAGTATGCCGCGCAAGTTGGCGATACCAGCGCCGGTTCTGCTCGAGCAAGGTACGACGGGCGGGATCGGAAGTCCGGACGCGAGGAACAGGGACTCCACGTCGCCAGTCGCGAGCGACAGCCATTCATCGTCCACCAGGTCGGATTTCGTTACAGCCACGACCACGCGGGGAATGTTCAGCAACTCGAGAATCAACAGGTGTTCGCGCGTTTGCGGCATCACTCCCTCGTCAGCCGCCACGACGAGAAGACCGAGGTCGATTCCGGTCGCGCCTACGAGCATGCTGCGCACAAAATCTTCATGACCCGGGACGTCGACTATCCCCACCGTTCCCACGTCGTCGAGGACGACCGGAGCGAAGCCGAGGTCGATCGTTATTCCCCGGCGTTTCTCCTCCGGAAGGCGGTCAGTATCGACACCGGTCAACGCGCGAACGAGCGCGGTCTTGCCGTGGTCGATGTGGCCGGCCGTCCCAATTATCACGCAGCGCTCCACCGCTCGTGCTCCCACACCGCGAATGCGCGGAGTGGACGGTCATCGTTGAGATGCGCGCCGAGGAATTCACGAAGCAAACGTTGGTGCGAGCGGGCTTCCGGTTCAGGAAGCGGCGGCGATTCATCGCCCTCCAGCCAGTTTTTGATCGCCGTCCGAGCGGATGCAGGGATCCTCCGTCCGCCCGGAGCGAGCTTGCTGCACGACTGGCACACGATGCCACCCGATGCGGGGGAGAACGTCGCCTCATCCGCGTCGCGCAACGGCGTGTGACACAGCGAGCAGCTCGAAAGCTCGGGGGTGAACCCCAGGACCGCGACGATTCGCCAGCAGCCGGCGAGACCATCTTCGAGCGTCCGCTCCGGCGGAGAGAGCGAGATCCGGTCGAGCACGTCGGCGACCGTATCGTAGAGAACGTGGCTCGATTCCTCTCCCGCGAATCGCAGCGCGAGCTCCGCGACGGTGGACGCCGCGGTGAATCGGCCAACGTCGTGCGCCAACTCCTCACGCGAGCGCGTGACCTCGAAGCTGCCGAGATTCTGGAGCTCGCGATTCGGCTTCACATGAACCTGGGCCGTGCCCTCGGCGAAGAGATCGAGCGCGGACCCATAACGTCCGCGCGATTTCCTCGCTCCCCGCGCAAGCACGGACTGGACGCCGGATTCACGCGTGAGGAGGCGAATGATCCGCGAGCTCTCGAGGTAATCGAATGCATGGAGGACGATCGCTTCCGTCACGCTCAGCGCCATGAGAGGAATCTAACGCTCGGCTCGCTTTCTCAGCCGGGCTCGCGGGGGTCTTCACATGTCTAGAAGAGCGTCGAGGCGCGGGCGCCGACGAGTATCGTTCGGCCCGGAGCCGCGTAGTGGAGGACCTCCTCGTAGCGCTTGTTGAGTGCGTTTTCGAGTCGCGCGTTCAGCGTGACGTCCCCTCGTCCGACGGAAGCCAATGGGAGATCGACTGACAGATCCAGCTTTGTGTACGGTGGCAGAATGACCCGCGGAGAGGGAAACTGATTGAAGTCGAGATCAGGTCGCCTGCCGACGTAGTTGACCGCGGCTCCGAGCGCTACGCTCGCGGGACGATGATACGCCACTACGAGGCTTCCCGAATGAGAGGGACGGCGGAGCAACGCGTCTCCAACGCGATCTCCTCCCGGATATCCCGCCGGGATTTCGGTCACTTTGGGATTCATGATCGAAAAGCTCGCGCTTCCCCGCCATTCACCGGTCGGCGTCACTGCCAGCTCGGCCTCGTATCCATTGGACGTCGCACCAGTGAGATTGGCGTAGCTGCCCTTGAAGTCCGGAGGAGGGCCATTGACGTACTGAATGAGATCGGAGAAGCGCTGCGCAAAGTATGTGGCGCTAAGGCGGAACAGCTCAGGGTGGAAGCTCGTCACGATTCCAACTTCAGCCGACCGACTCTGCTCGGGGCGGAGATTGGGACTGCCGACCGTAAAGAGCGTCGGGCGCAGCTCGTTGAACGCAGGAGCATTGAATGCGGTGCTCAGCGACGCTCGAAGCCGGATCGACGGAACGATGCCGGCGCTCGCGCCCACTCGATAAGTTGCGAACCGATGGTAGTCGGAATTGTCGTCTACCCTTCCGCTAAGAGTGTACGAGAGACGCTCGTCGGGGTTGCCGAGCAGCTCCGAGTAGTAAGCGACTGTGTGACGAGTGGCGTCGAATGAATCGGTCTCTGTTTCCGTTCCGCCGACAGGGCCTGCACCGTTCGAGCTGTGCTCGTGCTCTTGCTCATAGTTTCCGCCGACTGTCAGCGTCGCAGCGGTCGGAAGGAAGAAGCTCACCCTCGCCTCGGCGTTCCGGCGATAGCCGCGCGATCTTGACGCAGAGTGCTCGGGGAGGGTCCCATTGAACGGGATTGCTATGTCTTCCGTGAGATCCGAAACCTCGTTCGTGCCGGCGACGATTTTTGCCTGGGCGTAGTCGCTCAGATTTCGTCCGGCGTCCAGACCGACGGTTAGCCGATGCTGGGTGCGGTATGAATTGCTGTCTACGGGCGCACCCGTGAAGTCGGTCGGATAGTGAAATTCGGCGTTAGTGTAACGCGCCGAAAGTGTTGCGTCGCCAGCGCTGCCACGGTCGAGTGTGAACGCGCTGCTCAGCGTCCCATTTCGATACTCGTTGTTGAAGGGAAGAATCCCGTTGGTGGAGTGATGGGCGGCACCGAGCGAGAAGCCGCCAACCCCCCTTCCTCCCGAAGCATCGGCATCGACGTCGAACGAACGATACGTTCCGGCGCGAGCACCCAGCGAGGCGCGTGACACGCCCGATGCTTTGCGTGTGAATATCTGCACGATCCCCGAAACGGCATCCGCACCGTACAAAACGCTGGCAGGGCCACGCACGATCTCGATGCGGTCGATGTTATCAGTGGTGAGGTGGCTGAAGTCGAAAGATCCGCCGGATGAATTGACCGGAACGCCATCGATGAGAACCTTGGTGTAGCGGCTCTCTCCTCCGCGCAGGAAGAGCGACGTGAGGGCTCCAGTCGATCCACTTTGCACGAGCATTGCGCCGGGCACTTCGCGAAGCGCGTCCGTAACGCGCGAAACTCCTCGCGCGCGAAGATCATCACCGGAAATCACCGTGACCGCCTGGGTCAGTGTGCTGGCAGCCTTCGGTACCTTCGAAGCGGAGATCACAACCGTTCCCAATTTGGTCGTGTCGGTGCCCTGAGCCTGCAGTGGGCTGACAGCGATAAGGGCGAGAAGCGGGAGCGCTGCAATAAGAGCGTGTGGTCTGGTCATTGGTATCGTGGTAGTGAGTTCAGGAGGTTTGTCAGAGATTGCGGGGGCGTCGCAGTGGAACGAGGGCGGGGGCCCCGATTGCAGGATCGCGCGTGATAACGACGGGCCAGCCGTAGATCGCCTCGAGGCGATCCGCTCGCATCACCTCGCCGGGCGCGCCGCTCGTCGCGACCTTTCCCTCGGTGAGAAGCACGATCGTGTCGGCGAAGCGGGCGACGAGATTCAGCTGGTGGCTCACGAGGAGCACGGCCAATCCGGAGCGCGCGAGGGAGGACAGCAGCTCGAAGATCGCCATCTCATGGGCGACGTCGAGAAAAGTGGTCGGCTCGTCCAGCACCAGCGCGGGCGCTTTCTGCGCGAGAGCGCGCGCGATGCGGACGCGCTGCCACTCCCCGCCAGAGAGCGCGTCGGTGTCTCGATCTCCGAGGTTGGCTACTCCGGCCTGCTCGAGCGCGTCGGTGACGGCATCCTCATCGACCTTGCTCGCGGCGCGCCACAAACCGAGGTGCGGGTATCGACCGAGAGCGACGTATTCGCGCACCTGAATCGGAAACGCTGCGTCCTCACGCTGCGGTACCACGCCGACGCGTCGCGCCAACTCTCCCGGCGGCAACAGCCGCACGTCCGTTCCCGCGACGGTCACGGATCCGCTCGTTATATCGGCGCGACGGATCATTGCGCGGACGATTGAGCTCTTTCCCGAACCGTTAGGACCCGCCAACGCAGTGAGCTTGCCCGCCGCCGCGTCAAAGCTCACGCCGTCGACTGCATTCCCCGGAGCGCGTGGATACGAAACGACGAGATCCGCGACCGATATCATGTCGCGCGTCTCAGCTGGACGAGAAAGAACGGGACGCCGAGCAGCGCGGTGATCGCCCCCAGAGGGAGCTCAGTAGGCGCGGCAACCGTCCTGGCAGCGAGGTCGGCGGCGATGACGAGAGTGGCGCCAATGAGCGCGGCACCCAAAACGAGCTGGCGGTGAGCGCGCAGGCCGAGGGCTCTCGCCATGTGCGGTACGACGAGACCAACGAACCCGATGAGCCCTGCGGCGGCCACTGTCGCCGCGGCGAGCAGCGCAGCGATGAGGAAAATGCGACGCCCCGACCGCTCGGCATCGATACCGAGCGAGGCCGCGGTTTCCTCTCCCAGCGCCAGGACATCTATCTCGCGCGCCCAGTAGATGAGTGCTCCACCGGCAATCGCAATGCTGAGGGCGAGCCATATCACTCTCGGCCACGTCGCATCCGCGGCCGACCCCATCATCCAGAAGAGCGCTCCACGGACGGTGTTGGGCTCGGCGCTCGCGAGCGCTACCATGATCGTAGCGTTGGCGAAGGCACCGACGATCACTCCGGCGACGAGTAGCGTGCGAAGATCCACACGTGAGCCGCGCGCACCAACCCGGCTGACGGCGAGCGCGAGTATCACCGCTCCGACCGATCCGACGAACGCTGCAACAGTGACTGCTCCGTCACTCGAGAAGCCGAGTGCAAAGACGATCACAGCCCCCACAGCTGCGCCACCCGAGACGCCGAGTAGATATGGCTCGGCGAGTGGATTGCGCAGCGAGCCCTGCAGTGCCGCTCCGCTCGCGCCGAGGCCAGCTCCTACGAGAGCACCGAGCACGACGCGGGGCAATCTCAAATCACGAACGATCGCTATCGAGGTCGGATCTCCGGAGCCGTGGAGTGCGGCGAAAACGCCGCCGAGCGACACCGACGCTGCCCCGTACGCGATGCCGATCGTCGCGACTATGAGGAGCGACGCGATCAACACGAGCCAATACCAACCGCGGAAGCGCATCAATGCTGCATCACGGGATGGAGAAGCTTCGCGATCAGAACCGCTGCCTCGCCCAGACGGACCGATGGACGTGCGACGACGCCGGTATCGACGACGTAAATCTTCCCCTCTCGCACGGCGCGTACAATCCGCCACCGCGCGTCCGACTCGATCTGGTGCTTCCCGTCGGGACCGGCAAGTATGACATCGGGATCGCGGCGCGAGACGTCTTCAAGCGAGACGGTTCCGGAAGGAGCCTTGATGTCGGCATACACGTTTTTTCCGCCTGCAATGTCGACGAGATCGTTCATGAAGCTTCCGCCGCCAATCGTGATCACTGGAGCGTCCCAGACGTGCCAGAAGACCGTCGGCTTGGGGAGGGACTGCGTCGCGGCGCGAACGCTATCCAGCGTGTGGTAGACCGAATCGGCCAGAATTTTCGCGCGTGCGGAGTCGCCGATTGTCGCGCCAAGCAATTGTACGACGCGGCCGAATTCGGATATGCGGTCGCCTCTGACGGCGAGCGTGTTGACGCCGGCGGCGCGGAAGCGCGTCGCGGCAGGACGGTTGTCCTGGCTCGCGTAGATGACCACGAGATCGGGGTGAACCGCGAGAACGGCTTCGACGTTCGGACGAAGGCCGTCGCCGACCGAGGGAACGAGCTTCGCGGAATCGGGCCAGAGGTCGTATTTAGTCCGACCAACGAGTCGCGGTCCAGCGCCGAGCGTGAAGAGGATCTCGGTAGTGGCAGGGCTGAGTGAGACTATGCGGGTGGGTGGCCGTCCGATCCGGACCGAATCACCGAAGTCGTCTGTCGCTGCTGCTCGTGGCGTCTCGGCCTTCTTGCATCCCGCAAGTGTGAATGCGAGGGCCAGGGCGACGAGCGATAGCCTGCGTATGAAATACAAAACGGACACTCCTCCCAGAGGAATGCCCGCAACGAGCACGCGCCAAAAAGACGCCTGACCGCCACCAGCACCTCCCCCGAGGTTCTGCGAAAGTGGCGCGGACGAGAGTCGTCTCCTGGCTCCGGGCCGCCGGACTCACCTTCCCAATCGCTCCCGCGATCAGTGGTCTTTCGAGTCTGCGTTGGTGCCCGTTACAGTGGCGGGGCCGCACCGGCATCACACCGGTTTCCGTGGCTCCCGTCCGCGATCGATTATGTGGCGAAACTATCTACGGCGAAGCGCGCGCGCAAGCGCGAAAACCATCGACCCGCCGATCACGAGCGTGATCGCGACAAGATATCGCGGATCGATCGCGCGGATTGGCGGAGGCGCGGGAAGGTCGACGATCGCCACCGAGTTGGCGGGCATGTCAGACGCGAGGAAGCGGCGGAAATTCCGCTCGTCCACGGTCACGGGATCGACCTCGCGCAGATGCGGACCTGTAACACTTCCCGTTTTGTCCTCGATCATTATCTCGTAGACTTGATTCTCCTTTTCCAGCGGCAACTTCAGCGGGAAGGATTTCGCGGGGAGCGAATAGGAGAACGAAAGCTGCTTGATGCCCGGTGCGAAGGGCGCAAAAACGTTCACTTCCCCGTCGGCAAATGAGACCGCGGCCGCGGGAAAGTCGCCCTGACTCACGCGAAGATTCATGGCGCCGGGGATCAGATGCGCTTGCCACGTGGCGTCCTTCGGCTGGTCGCTCGGCGCGATGCGGGTTACCGAGCTGTCGTTGGAAAGATCGTACACTTCGACAACCGCCCTCAAACCGTTGGCATCGACGGCGGAAACCACCACATGATGTCCGCGCACGGTCGTCGGAATCGGCCGAGAGGTGGTGTCGTAGACGATCACCTCGCCGTCGTTGCCGCCGACCGTTCCTTCCGCGAGCGGCGCAGTGAAATAGGCGATGCCATCAAACGACGCCGACACGAAGTAGACCGCATCGTTGCTACCCGTGCGGGTGTATTTGAAGGAATACCGGCCACGCGTATCGGATTTTATGGAATCCAGCGGGCCTGCACTGTCCGGTCCAACGCGATGGAGGGTGACCCACACATCGTGCATTGGCTCCATGTCGCGCACGCCCGGCCGCACAATCCGTCCGGACACCTGCTGCGAAACTGAAGGAAGCGCGGCCTGCAACAAGAGCAGGACCGCCCAGTTACATGTTGAACTTCCCAAAGTCTTCGGGCCGCATGTTCTCGAGATATTGCTTCAGCTGCTCGGCGGACATCTCGTCCGCGGGCTCGGCCAGCGTCTCCGTGGGAGTTTGCCCCTCTTCGAGGAGCAGCGCGGTGAGGAGGCTTTCCTGAGCGAAGATCGGCGCCTCGAACCTCAACGCAATCGCGATACTATCCGACGGCCTGGCATCGATGTGAACTGCCTCGGTGCTGCGCGCGATGTGCAGCTCCGCGTAAAACGTTCGATTTTCGACCTTGGTGATGTTCACGCGCCGGAGGATACCGCCCAACCCGATGATGAGATTCTTGCAGAGGTCGTGGGTGAGCGGTCGCTCGCGCTTGAGCTTGTTCATCTCGATCACGATCGACTCCGCCTCCGGCTGTCCGATCCAGATTGGGAGGAGGCGCGCTCCGCCCTTCTCCTGCAGGATCACAACGTAGGAGTTTGTCGACCTGTCGAGACCAAGACGCATTACTTCGACTTCGACGAGCTGCATTGAATCAAATTAACGTGGTGGCCGGAAAACAGAAAAGCTGACCGCCGGTGGCGGTCAGCCTATCATACACCAAAAGATCAAGGTGGGACTACTTGCCGTGGATTTCCTTCTTCAGGTCCGCCACCCGATCGAGGCGCTCCCAGGTAAAGAGTGTTCCCTTCCCGTTCTTCTTCGGCGCGCGTCCAAAATGCCCGTATGACGAAGTCGCGCTGTAGATCGGCTTGCGCAGATCGAGCGCATTGATGATTCCCTTCGGCGTGAGATCGAAGACCTTTCGGACCGCTTTCATGATCGCCGTCTCCGGGACGGTATTCGTTCCGAACGTGTCGATGTTCACGGAGACCGGCTCGGCGACTCCGATGGCATAAGCCACCTGCACCTCGCAGCGACGTGCGAGCTTGGCGCCGACGATGTTCTTCGCTACCCACCTCGCCGCGTAGCACGCGGAGCGATCGACTTTGGAGGGATCCTTGCCGCTGAAGGCGCCGCCGCCGTGGCGGCCCATTCCACCGTAGGTGTCGACGATGATCTTTCGACCGGTAAGCCCCGCATCACCCTGCGGGCCGCCGATTACGAAGCGCCCCGTCGGATTGATGTGGAACTTGATGGTCTTGTCGCGCAGTTCTTTCGGGATCACCGGCTCGATGACCTCGGAGATGATAGCTTCGCGCAGCTTCTTGGTGGAGATCGTGTCGGAGTGCTGTGTTGAAACGACCACCGTTTCGACTCCGATGGGGAGGAAATCCTCGTATAGCACGGTGACCTGCGATTTTCCATCGGGACGGACCCAACCGCCGTCCTTCGAGCGACGAAAGTCGGCGAGCCGCTCGGTGAGACGATGCGCGAGCTGGATCG
>DASXYR010000185.1:0-4767 GCA_036502385.1 Gemmatimonadaceae bacterium | reverse complement strand
CTGTCGCTGCGCTCGCCACGGTCTTTGCGGAATTCCTCCTCAATCTGCTCGGCGTCCCGGTGGCCTCCGCGACAGTACAAGCCATCGCGATCGCCGCCATCGTCACACTTACCGGCGCGAACGTGCTTGGCGCACGCGTCGGGGCCGCCGTGAGCGAGGTGACTACACTCGTGAAGGTGACCGCGCTCGCCGCGATCATCCTCGGCGCGTTTCTGCTCGGGCACGGCAGCCTTTCCAACATTACCGAGCGCGGCGTCGTTGAGCGCGGTGGGCTCGCGCGCGCGGTGGCCTCTGTCTTCTGGACTTACGATGGATGGATCGCCGTCAGCATGATTGCGGGCGAGGTCGTGGCACCAGAGCGATTGATGAAGCGGATCATCATCATCGGCATGCTCGTCATCGTCACGCTCTACATCGGCGCGAACCTGGCCTACCTGTACATGATGCCGGTCGGCGTCATGGCGCAGCAAAAGGAAGCGATCGCGCGGACGGTCATGACCGAAATCGCCGGGCCGGCTGCCGGCATCGCTATCGTACTCGCGATCCTTACGAGCGTCTTCGGCGCGCTGAATGGCAACCTGCTCGCGAAGCCGCGGGTGGCCTACGCGATGGCCCGCGACGGCCTCACGTTCTCCTTTCTCGGGAAGATCCATCCGCGCTGGTCCACTCCGTGGGCGGCGCTGCTGATTCAGGGAGTGGTCGCGATCATCATGGTCCTCGTGCTCAGGGATTTCGACACGCTCACCACCTATTTCGTGGTCGTCGAGTGGGCGGCGTTGATCTTTGCCGTCGGAGCGGTGTTCGTCCTGCGACGGAAGATGTCTGAAGTGCCCAGGCCATTCCGCACGCCCGCATATCCATGGGTGCCGATCTTCTTCGTCGCGGGAACCGCCGTCGGTCTGTCGGCTATCGTGTGGGGAGAGATCCAGGTCGGCAACTTTTCACCGATCTATGGACTGGCGATTGCGGTAGCGGGATTCCCGGTTCATCAACTTTGGAAACGATTTCAGAGGAGCTCGTGAGAAAAGCCATTGTGACCGACAAGGGACCCAAACCCCTCGGTCCGTATTCGCAGGCAGTCATCGAGGGAGATTTCATTTTCCTTGCCGGACAGGGATGCACCAATCCCGAGACAGGGAAGCTGGAGCTCGGAGACGTTCGGTCGGAGACCAAGCGGACGTTCGAGAACATCCGGGCGATCCTCGAGGCGGCGGGCTCATCACTCGACGACGTCACGAAGTGCAACGTCTATCTGCGCGACATCAACGATTTCGGAGCGATGAACGACGTCTACCAGATGATCTTCTCGGCGCCGTTTCCCGCGCGGACCACGATCCAGGCGGGCGCGCTTCCGGGAGGCATTGCCGTCGAGATCGAGTGCATCGCGAAGAAGGGTCGAAAAAAAGCCCAGAAGAAGGCACGGGCAAAGTCTCGCAAAAAAGCTGAGAAGAAGAAGCGATAGTGGACGCCATCGACCTCGACACGCCCGCCCTTTACGTCGACCTCGACGTTCTAGAGAACAACATCTCGACAATGCAGGATCAATGTCGTGAGTGGGGCGTCGCGCTCCGCCCGCACGTGAAAACGCACAAGATCCGCGAGATCGCCCAGATGCAGCTCGATGCCGGCGCGATCGGGATCACCGTCGCAAAACTCGGCGAGGCGGAAGTGCTGCCCGGCGATGACGTGCTTGTCGCCTATCCACTCGTGAAGGCAAAGCTGCTGCGTTTGAGAAAGCTCGCGAAGACGCGACGCGTGAAGGTGGCCGTCGATTCGGTCGAGGTCGCTCGTGATCTCGTGGGAATTGAAACGCTGGTCGAGATCGACGTCGGCGTCGGCCGCACTGGCGCGCAGTCACCCGAGCAGGCAGTCGAGGTCGCGAAGGCGTGCTCGGATTTTCAGGGGATCTTTTATTGGCCGTCGTGGCTCGACGAGGAAGGATTCAAGGCCGCGTGCGTAAAGCTCGATGCCGTCCTAGATGCACTCTCCGCGGCAGGCTTCGAGGCGAAGATTGTCTCCGGCGGCTCCACGCCAGGCGCCTCGAAAACGCCGCTGATTCCGCAGACAACCGAGATCCGGCCCGGCACCTACGTTTTCTACGACGTGAGCAGTATCGAGGCGAAGGCCTGCGTCGAGGCGGACTGCGCGCTGCGAGTGCTCACGACGGTCGTCAGCAACGCGGTGCCGGGTCAGTGCGTAATAGATGCAGGGTCGAAAACTCTTTCGAGCGATCTTGCGGTCGTCAGCAAAACCCACGGCCGCGTCGTCGGAAGACCGTGGACCGTGCGCAAGCTGAACGAGGAGCACGGCTACGTGGAGATCCACAGTCCGGCCCGCATCGGAGAAAAAGTGTGGGTGGTGCCGAGTCACGTGTGCCCGACCGTCAACCTGCACGATGAAGTCTGGTATGGCCGCGGCGGCAAAGTGGACGGAAGCTGGAAGGTCGCCGCACGAGGGAAAGTCCGTTAGAAGGAGAGAAAGATGTTCAGGATCAAAGGAGTAGAATTGGCAGCCGCGCTCATCGCTTTTACCGCCAACGGCAGCTTGGCGACAGCAGCGTCGGCTCAGACCACCGGCACAGTTACGGTCACCGGAAGAGTCACGACGAGCGACGGAAAGCCGGTGTCAGACGCGCGCGTTTACGTACCAGGCAGCAACGAGGCGACTCGCACGGACGCGCGTGGCAATTACAGCCTTGCAGGCGTGCCCGGTGGCCCTCAAGTCGTTGTGGTTCGCAAAAGCGGCTACGCGCCGGTGCGCACCGATGCCAAGTTTTCCACGAAACCCAGCGATCGAGCGCGCAACAACGTCAACGTCACTCTGCTGACGTCCGATCAGGCTGCGACCGAGCTGGCTCGGTCGGCTCGTGACTCCGCCGCTCTCGACAAAGTCGGCTTCTTTCGGCGTGAAGCTTCGGTTCGAGGCGCGTACTTCATTACGCCGGATCAGATCGACCAACAAAAAGCGGTACGCCTCTCGGACATCGTTCGCCAGGTTCCTGTCCTTGTTGAAACTGTCGGCCGGACAGGGCCGGTTCTTCGCGGTGTGCGGGGCTGCCTCATTACTTACGTCGATGGATTTCCCTGGCGGTCGATGTTCCCCGGCGATCTCGACAGCTACGTTTCGGCTCGCGACGTCGTAGCGGTGGAAGCATATGGGCCCGGATTGGCTCCGCCAACGCCGTTTGTACGTGGTGCCTTCAGATCGAATTGCACTACGCTCGGGCTCTGGACGCGGTCGGGGATGGGCTGAAGCGAGGGTCGGCGTTGGTCACAGTTTCCAGCGCTTAGTGACTGCGAATTGGCGCCCGCACAGCTCTGCCCGGGCTGACGTCCTCGATCGACCGCCCATCCGCGACGACTGAAACGCCGTTCACGATCACTTGCTGAATGCCAACGGGCGGTAGCGACGGCTCCCGATAAGTCGAGCGATCGATCACCGCCGCTGCGTCAAAGATTGTAATATCGGCGTCCGCGCCAACACTCAGGCGCCCCTTCTGCCGCATCGACGGCACTCGCGCCTCGAGCCGCTGCGCCGGCATCAGCGTCATCTTGTTGATTGCTTCCATCAACGAGAGTGAGTGGCTCTCGCGCACGTAGCGGCCAAGTATCCTCGAGAAGGTTCCGGTTGTCCGCGGATGCCCCGTGCCGTTCTGCCAGTACGCGTCGCTCGCAATGATCGTGAGTGGATTCGTTATCGCCGCGACGACCATCTGCTCGGTGTTGGTATGCACCACGACTGGCCCGCCGATCTTGCTGTACCGCGCAAAGCTCTCTCGATTCAACCGCTCGCCGGTTTTCGACCATTCCAGCTCGGACAGGCGCTCGTCGGAAGCGGCCTTATAGATGTCCTGAATCGTGGCGGATTGAATCTCCGTCATCCCCGCATCATACGGATACGCCTCCGTCGTCACGTCCTGCCCGCGGGCTCGCGCGTCGCTGATCATCCCGAGCATCACCGGTGTCTCGGCGAGACCTGCACTGTTGATATGCACCACGTGCAACGAAGCACCGGTTTCACTGGCGAGCGAAAGCGCTTCCTTGAGGCCGGCGATGCTCGGGGTGATATGCACGTGCACCGGCGTCTTTGCCTTTGCCGCGACGCGAAACACCGCCAATAGCTCCTCGCGCGTTGCCGCCGGCGTGTACGGAAAGCCGGCGCCGATGTCGACCGCGCCCTCGCTCAGGCCGATCTCAATGTCTTTCGCGATCTCGCCAATCTGCGTCGGCGACGCAGC
Source organism: Gemmatimonadaceae bacterium (assembly GCA_036502385.1). Lineage (GTDB taxonomy): Bacteria > Gemmatimonadota > Gemmatimonadetes > Gemmatimonadales > Gemmatimonadaceae > UBA4720. The sequence continues at coordinate 530 of DASXYR010000185.1, read as the reverse complement.
GCGGTAGGCTGCGGCGTCCACCGGCATCCAGGTGCCGGAATCGTGCATCACCGCCATCCTGACTTTGATGTGGCCGATGCTGACGCCATAGTTGATTCGCTCGCCGGCGCTTCGCTCACCGTACCACGCATCGACGTCCGAAGTGCCGAGCTCGATCTCGAGCGCCGTCGTCACGCCGTCGAGCGAATAGAACCGGTATGTCTCGGGTGTCTGTCCGTGGGCATGAATGTCGATGAAGCCAGGCGCGACGACGAGCCCGCGCGCCTCGATCGTGTCTCGTCCTCGTATTGCCTCGGTGGTGACGATCGCGATTCGTCCGTCGAGAAGCCCGATATTTCGAACCGCATCGAGCCTGGACGCGGGATCGATCGCGCGTCCGCCAAGAATCACGCGGTTGTAAATGGCGTTCGATGTGGTCTGCGCCGAGAGGGTTGTCACCTGCAGTGCGAGCAAGAGCCCGAGCATGCCTGTAGCTGTACCATTTCTCACACTCATCCGGTCACCGAGGTCAAGTCGTCACCGTGCGGGCA
>DASXYR010000184.1:0-3259 GCA_036502385.1 Gemmatimonadaceae bacterium | reverse complement strand
GCCGTGGTGGGGCGACAACAAGAAGCTCGGTTTCCCGCGCGGCTATCACATCGAAGTCGGTGGCGGACTTTATCCGCCCGACTACGGATTCATGGGTGGCATTCAGGATTATCCCTCTGGCGGAGGATACGGGAAGTCTTTGAAAAACGACTACCGCAAGTACTACGGTGCTTCGGTTTATTTCGCCGGCCGCGGCGAGATGATCCCGAACGACCAGAGTTATTGCGAGATCGATCCGACTGTGAAGGACAAGCACGGCATACCAGTGCTACGCTTCCACTGGCAGTGGAGCGACTACGAGTACAACCAGGTGAAGCACATGCAGGAGACCTTCCGGGCCCTCATCGATCAGATGGGCGGCAAGGTATCGGACGAGATGCCCCAGAAGCAGAAGGGTTACGGGATTGCGACCGGTGGATCGATCATCCACGAGCTCGGCACGGTGCGCATGGGAAACGATCCGACGAAATCCGCCGTGGATTCGAACTGTCGCTCGCACGACGTCAAGAATCTTTTCGTCGCCGACGGTGGTCCGTTCGTTTCGCAGGCTGACAAGAATCCAACCTGGACAATCCTCGCGCTATCGATGCGCACTAGCGAATACATCGCACAGGAACGCAAGCGGGGGGCACTCTGATGTCTGACGAAATCGAAGAGACCGGCACCGTTTCCGCCGACTCCGGCGTGGGCAATGAGATGGATTCGGAAAATGGGATGAGCAGGCGCGACGCCGTGCAGAGGCTGGCGTCGCTGTCGTTCGCGGCCGTGCTGATGATCCCGCGCAGCGACTATGAGAAAGCGTGGCGCCTCGCGGACGCGGCACGCGAAGGTGCCGGCGGCGCGCCGTTCGCGCCGAAATTCTTTACCGCTGCGGAATATCGGACGGCTGGGATTTTATCCGACATGATCATACCTCGCGACGAAGGCTCGGGAAGCGCGACCGATGCCGGCGTCCCCGAGTTCATGGACTTCATCATGATCGATCGGCCGAACAATCAGAAATGGATGCGAACGGGACTCGCGTGGCTCGATTCACAAGCGACAGCGAGATTCGGCAAACCATTCGCGGGCGCGAGCGAACAGCAGCGGGAGCAGATCCTGAACGACATAGCGTGGCCGGCTCGCGCGCCGGCAGCGATGTCCGACGGGGTCGAGTTCTTCAACCGGTTCCGCGACCTCACCTCTTCCGGATTCTGGTCGAGCCGGATGGGCGTGAAGGACCTGCGCTACATCGGGAATACGATGAATCCGAACTGGAACGGCTGTCCCCCTGAAGCGCTCGCCAAGCTCGGCGTGACGTACGCGAAATTCGACCCAAAGAATATTCGCCTCACCCCTCCATAGCTCGATGACTGCAACATTCCGCGGAGAATGAAATGAGTGGCGAACGCCTCGGCATCGGATTCGTAGGCAGCGGGTTCAACGCCCGCTTTCACGTCCAGTCGTTCACCGGAGTCCGCGACGCTGACGTGCGCGGCGTCTGGAGCCCGAACGAAGCGAACGCGGCCTCGACGGCGGCACTCGCCCGTGAGCACGACGTCGGCGAGGCCCGACCTTACAAGTCGATTCGCGACATGATCGCGGATCCCGCCATCAACGCCCTCTGGCTTTGCGGACCAAACCAGGCGCGCATCGCGAACATCGAAGAGATCGTCGACGCGATAAAGAGCGGCGCGGGAACGCTGCGGGGACTGGCTTGCGAAAAGCCGCTTGCCCGCAACGTCGCCGAAGCCAAGAAGGTGGCCGCACTTGCGGCCTCGGTTGGGCTCAATACCGGCTATCTCGAGAACCAGCTCTTTGCGCCGGACATCACGCGCGGAAGAGAGCTTATCTGGGCGCGAGGTGCTGCGCTCACTGGCCGGCCCTACCTGGCCCGCGCCGCGGAGGAGCACAGCGGACCGCACATGCCATGGTTCTGGCAGGGCGCAATGCAGGGCGGTGGAGTCCTCAACGATATGATGTGCCATTCTGTCGAGGTCGTGCGACAGCTGCTCACCAAGCCCGGTTCGCCGAGATCGTCGATCAAGCCGGTCTCGATCAGCGCGCATATCGCTTCGCTCAAGTGGAGCCGCCCAGAGTACGCGAAGAAGCTTACCGAAACCTTTGGCAAGGAAGTCGACTACACAAAGCGGCCCTCCGAGGACTTCGCGCGCGCGACTATCGAGTACGAATCGGAATCCGGCGAGCCGCTCGTCGGTGAAGTCACCACATCATGGAGCTTTGTCGGCGCCGGTCTTCGACTTTCCGCCGAGCTGCTGGGACCTGAGTACTCACTTTCCTGGAACACTCTCGACAGCAGTCTCAAGATGTTCTTCAGCAGGGAAGTGCAGGGGAAATCGGGCGAGGATCTCGTCGAGAAGCAGAATGCCGAGATGGGCTTGATGCCGGTCGTGGCGGAGGAGGCCTCGGTTTACGGATATACGGCTGAGAACCGTCACATGGCTCGGGCATTTCTCCGGGGCGAGAAGCCAATGCTCACCTTCCAGGACGGGGTCGAAGTCGTTCAGATCCTCATGGCCGCCTACATGAGCGCCCAGCAGGAGAAGACACTGAAATTCCCGCCAGAAGGACTGGACGCGTTCGTTCCGGAGGTCGCAAAGGGCAAGTGGAACCCTCGGGGCTAGCTTACTGATGAGCTTAACCCTATAATAAGAGGGTCAGGGGCGGTGGCACGGCCAATGCCTACAGATGAGGTACACGCCGGCCCCCGAGGGGAAAATGAAAATCATCCGTTTGTACGCCACTCTCGTAATCACCGCCGCTACTGCGGCCTGCGCGTCAGAGCGCACCCTCGCACCACAACCCTCAACGCCTTCGTTCGCCAGCTCGATCGCGGCGTCCGTGCCGCAGGTCCCGCTCCTGTTCGTCGTCGATGGCGTTCGATATCAGAGGGATCAGGTGCCAGCCATCAGCTCGGAGCAGGTGGCAAGCGTGCAGGTCCTCAAAGGTCATCTCGCACTCAAGCAGTACGGCCCGGACGCATCATACGGAGTGGTGATAATCGTTACCAAGCAGACGTCCGCGCCACGCTCCTGACCTGAACGATCTGCGAATTCTCGCTCTCCAGTCGAGGTAGGAAAGCAAAAAGGGCATCCCAGGGATGCCCTTTGACGTTTCTGGTGGTGCCGGTCAGTGCTTGTGCGAATTCCTGCCGCCTTTCCGCATCGGCTCGTGGTTTTCTGGCTTGCCGAACCCTCCGCCGCCCGGCTTTTCGCCGCCACCATGGACCGCATTTACAGTCGCCCAGGCTCGTCGCTCC
>DASXYR010000183.1:0-2239 GCA_036502385.1 Gemmatimonadaceae bacterium | reverse complement strand
CGACGGCACGCAAATCTACGTGAAGAATTCGGCGGAGCAGGTGATTGACATCCTGAAGAACTCGCGCCAGCCGATGCTGACGGTGTGCCTGAGCGACACCGTCCGGCAGGTTCAGGCAGAGATGGCACGCAAGAAGGCGCCGGTTTCAGCTCGCGGAGGGCGCAGGCGGGCGCGGCGGATGGGAACGTAACGCGACAGTTAGTGGATTCTCTGATTCGGAGGTGACTATGGTCGGCGAAATCACGTTGCTGAGCGAATGGATTCCGGAGCAGATGGGGCCGGGAACGATTTTCGTGCTGGAAAACGCGGGCGACATGGGCGACACCAACGACCCGTACTGGGCGGTGCTGTCGTGTCCGGAATGCGCCACGCTGGGGCTGGTTACGCGGAAGCAGGTGAATGGATTGCTGCCGATATTGTGCGGATCGGAAAATTGCTCGGCACAGTTCTTTTTGCGGGAAGAGGAGATTGTGGTGCGGAAGCCATGCTGAAGTCTGTTCCTCACCGCAGAGATCGCAGAGAGGCGGAGAACGCAGGGATTTAGAAGGAATTTACCTGACGAACTATTCCGTCCTTGAGCATCGGCACATGAAAGTTGATCAGCAGGCCTAAATGCCGTCCGCTTAGTCTTAGATAGGACGTAAGCTGCGCTTTATATATCGGATGTATCACCTCACACGCCTTTAATTCCACTAGAACCTTGTCGTCGATAATCAGGTCGATGCGATATCCCAAATCGACCTTCATGCCCTCGAATGTCACCGGCAACACAACCTGCCTCAGAACTTTGTGCTGCCTGCGCTTTAACTCATGCTCCAGGCACGCTTCGTAGGCGCTTTCCAGCAAGCCAGGTCCGAGCAGGCGATGAACTTTGATGGCGGAATCGATGATGTCCCGAGAGATTCGGTTGTGGTGCTCTCTCTCTTCGTCGGATAAGGAACTACGCTCCATGCGGAAAAGATAATACAAGCAACGGCAGAATGGATTAATCCTTCGGGATTCTCAGCGATCTCTGCCTCTTTGCGACCTCTGCGGTGAAAACTACTTCACAGCAGCCACCGAACTCTTCAACGGCACTTGCTCGACAATCTCAATGCCGAAGCCTTCCACTCCTGCCACGCGGCGGGGATGGTTGGTGAGCAGGCGGATGTGCGTCAATCCGAGGTCGGAGAGGATTTGCGCGCCGATGCCGATTTCGCGTTGGGTTTGACGCTGGTTGGCCGGAAGCGAGCGATTTTCTTTGTGGAAGGTGAGTGCGTCGCGCTCGCCGAGTTTCTCGACGCTGAAACCCTTCGATCCCTGATGCAGATAAATGATGGCGCCGCGATCTTTGTCGGCGATCAGCTTCATGGCGCGGTCGAGCGATTCGTGGCATTCGCACCAGCTGGCGCCGAAGACGTCTCCAACCAGGCAATGGGCGTGCATGCGCACCAGCACGGGCTCGGTGGACTCGATATCTCCGCGCACGAGTGCGACGTGGCGCTCTTCGCCGTTGATTTCGCTTTCGTAGGCGATCATGCGGAACTCGCCGTATTTTGTGGGCAGCAGTGCTTCGCCAATGCGGCGGATGTACCGCTCGTGCGCCATGCGATAGCGGATGAGTTCGGCGACGGTCAGCATCTTCAGGCTGTGCTGTTCGCAGAACTTGATGAGGTCGGGCACGCGAGCCATAGTGCCATCTTCATTCATGATCTCGCAGATGATTCCTGCTGGGACCATGCCTGCAAGACGCGCGAGATCGACCGAACCTTCAGTTTGGCCGGCGCGGACGAGCACTCCGCCTTTTTTCGCGCGCAGCGGGAAGACGTGGCCGGGACGGGCGAGATCGCTGGGACGCGTGGCCGGATCGATCGCGACCTGAATGGTGTGCGCGCGATCGTACGCGGAGATGCCGGTGGTCACGCCCTCGCGCGCGTCGACGGCTTCAGTGAATGCAGTGCCGAAGGTGGCGGTGTTCTCCGCCGACATCGGGCCAAGGCGAAGCTGGTCGCAACGTTCTTCGGTCAGCGTGAGGCAAATCAGCCCGCGACCGAATTTCGCCATAAAGTTGATTAACTCGGGCGTTACCTTCTCGGCGGCTAGCGTCAGGTCGCCTTCATTCTCGCGGTCTTCGTCATCGACGAGCACGATCATGCGTCCGGCGCGAATCTCTTCGAGCGCGGTGGGAACGTCGGTAAAGGCGGCGGAAGGTGACATGGCAGGTGCTGCGGCTACGCTCGATTCTAGCAAAATAGGCATA
>DASXYR010000182.1:0-10877 GCA_036502385.1 Gemmatimonadaceae bacterium | reverse complement strand
GCCGCCCGAGCACTGCGCGCCGCACTCGATGATGTGGCCGGCGACGATTCCGGCGGCGAGCTGATCCCAGCTTTCGGCGCCCCAGCCGAATTCGTATCGAAGCGGAGCCATGGTGAGAGCGGTGTCAGTCGATCGCCCGGTGATCACTACATTCGCTCCACCGCGCAGCGCCTCGACGATGGGCTCTGATCCCAGGTAAGCATTCGCCGAAAGAACTCGATCGCGAACGGTGGAGAGCGGCTCCCCGGTTTCCATGTTCGCGAGGGCGTGTCCCTGGCCAATGAGCTCGTCGAGTCGTCCGAGTAAGTCGTCGCCGGTAACGACGCCGATCTTCAGCTTTTCCTTTCCACTCCGTTTCGCGCTTACGGATCTGATCGCCTCGGCGCATCCGCGCGGGTTGACTCCGCCCGCGTTGGCGACAACCTTCACGCCCCGCTCGAGCACGGCGGGAAGAATGCTCTCCATCGCACCGACGAAATCCCGCGCGTAGCCCAGTGATGGGTCTCGCTCTTTCTGCTTCTGGAGGATCGACATCGTGACTTCGGCCAAATAGTCGAGCATCAAGTAATCGACCTGGCCTCCTTCCACCTGTCGCCTCGGGGCATCCAGGTCATCGCCCCAGAAGCCCTGGCCGGCGGCTACACGCACCACCTCTTTCAATTGCTTTCTCCAATATGGGGCGGCAGCACGAATGGGCCGAGATGCGGGCCGGGGTTGTGAAGAGACGCGCGAAGGGCGAGGCTCAGCATCTCACGCGTGTTCTCTGGATACACGATGGCATCGACAAACCCTCGGGCGGCGGCGTAGCGCGCGTCGAGCTGTTGCTCGTAGTCGGCGCGCATCTCTTCGACGGCGCCCTGAACGTCCTTTATGGGTTGGCCGCCACTTTTCTTCGCCGCTTCGAGCGCAGGGCCGTGGACAGCCTGGATTGCCGATTCTCCTTCCATCACCGCCATCCGGCCGGTCGGCCAGCTGAGGATAAAGTCGGGATCGAAGCCCTGCCCCGCCATCGCGTAGTATCCCGCGCCGGACGCGTGATTGATCGTGAGAACTATCTTCGGAACGAATGCCGTCGCCATCGCCTCGACGAAGCGCGCTCCCGCTCGAATGATCCCCTCCTGCTCCGCTTCAGTCCCGACCATGAACCCCGACACATCCTGCACGAAGACAAGCGGGATCCCAAGCCGATCGCAGCGATCGATGAAGTACGCGACCTTCTCCGCGCTCTCGGCGTAGATGATCCCGCCGAATCGCGGCTTCTCGCCCTCGCGCGCCTTGATGAGACCGCGCTGGTTCGCGATGACGCCCACCGTGATTCCGTCGATTCGCGCATCGCCGCAGATCATCTCCTTTGCGAGCGCCTCCTGGAACTCATCGATGGCGCCGTTGTCGAAGAGCGCGCGAAGCACCTCGTGCATGTCGTACGACATCCGATGATCCGACGGAAGGAGATCGTAGAGGACTTCCGTCTTCGCGGTGTTGACACCTTCGCCGGCCATCAGCGCGACGTCGCGGCTCGACGTTGGAAGACTCTCGATGAGATCGCGGATCTTCGCGACGCACGTTTCATCGTTGTCGAGTGCGTAGTGCGCTACACCGCTTATCTGCGTATGCGTCGCGGCACCGCCTAACGTCTCCGCGTCGACGACCTGCCCGGTCGCTCCCTTCACGAGATTCGGGCCACCCAATCCCATGAAGGAGCTGCCCTTGACCATGAGGATCACATCAGACAGCGCGGGCAGGTAGGCGCCGCCGGCGACGCACTGGCCCATCACAGCCGCGATCTGTGGAATTCGCAGGTAGCGACGCATGATCGAGTTGTAGTAAAAAATGCGCGCGGCTCCATACTGGCCCGGGAACACACCGCCTTGATAGGGCAGATTCACACCGGCAGAATCGACCAGATACACGATGGGAATCCGGCAGCGCATCGCGATCTCCTGCGCGCGCAGAATCTTCTTGATGGTCTCGGGCCACCAGGAGCCCGCTTTCACCGTGGCGTCGTTGGCAACGACGACCGTCTCGCGCCCGTGGACGCGAATGACCGCGGTCACGACGCCAGCCGAGGGAGCCTGGCCATCGTACTGATCGTACGCTACGAGCAGCCCGATCTCGAGCATGCTCGAGCCCGGATCGCGGAGCAGCTCGACGCGTTCGCGCGCGGAAAGCTTTCCCTGTTTGTGCAACTTCTCGATTTTCCTGGCGCCGCCAGCCTCGCGGAGCTTGCTCTCGAGTGAGCGCACCTGCTCGCTCAGCTCACGCAGGCGATTGCTCACTAGGCTTCCTGCTTTTCGCGCGCTCGGAACCAGTCTTTGATGTACGCGATCAGCTCACTCGTCGGAGTTCCGGGTCCAAAGAGCTGTCCGATTCCCTGGGCCTGGAGAGCGTCGACATCCTCCTTTGGAATGATTCCTCCGCCGGTGATGAGAATGTCGTCGCGACCCTGCGCGCGAACCAGGTCATTCACGCGCGGAATGAGAGTCATGTGAGCGCCGCTGAGAATAGAGAGACCGATCACGTCGACGTCCTCCTGAATCGCCGCAGCAGCGATCATCTCCGGAGTCTGGTGAAGACCGGTATAGATGACTTCCATCCCCGCGTCCCGGAGCGCGGCGGCAACGACTTTTGCGCCGCGATCGTGTCCATCAAGTCCGGGCTTGGCGACGAGAACTCGAATTGGTCTCATAGAGATGTCAAAGTTAGCGGCAGCAACCGAGGGGCGGCAATCGGGCGTACGCGAGATGTCATTCTTTGCGCGCCACGAGGAGCATCTCACTGGAGGTGCGGCGGAGCGATCTATCGTTGAATCCGTCGAATGCCTGCTCGACCACGAGCCCGGCATCCCCGCAGAGCTCCGACAATCGCGTCGCGGTATAAAGGCGAAGTCGATGCTCGCGGAACCCCTTCTTGGTGCCGCGCCTCCAGGTTGAGCGTACGGTGAGAACTCCCGACAACGAATCGAACTCACGCTCCTGCGCAAACAGCGTCTGGTCGCTTCCCGTCCACCAGTCTTTCGCCAGGAAGCGCGCCATAACTCCGTCTCTGCTTCCACCGTGCCAGATGAGGAGACCGCCCGGCTTCAGCACGCGCGCAAATTCATGGATCACCCGCGCGTCGTCACTCGGGTGCGAAAAGAATCCGAACGACGTGAAGAGATTGAGCACCGCGTCGAAGCGTCCCTTCCAGCGCGCGGGCATCTTGCGCATGTCGCCGCGGGTGTAGCGTAGACTCGGCCCGACGCCGCGTTTTCGCGCGACGGCCAACAGATCATTCGAGTAGTCGAGTCCATCGACATCGAATCCGGCCTCCGCCAGCAGATGCGCGTGACGGCCCTGGCCGCACGGCACGTCGAGGATGCGCGACCCCGCCGGCAATCCCAAAAGCTCGATGAGACGCGATCCCTCCTGCCGATCGCGCTCGAGCGTAAAAAGAGGGCCGTACTCCAGCAGGTAGTGAGCGTCGAACGCGGACTCCCACCACTCTTTCGATTTCTTCAGAAGAACACTGGCTCGCGGTACGCGCCGAACACGGTCTCCATTGCCGCCCGAATCTCGTAGAGCGTGCAGTATGCGCGCGCGCAGTCGAGGATGTACGGCATCAGATTCTCTTTCGTCTTCGCCGACTGACGAAGCGCCGCCAGGCGCCTCTCCACGAGCCCGTTGTCGCGCTCGGCTCGCATCCTGGCCATTCGGCTACTCTGCTCCCGCTCCGTCTCCTCCGCGATCTTCAGAAGCTCGATCCTGAGCTCGGGCTCGTCGGTGACGAAGTCGTTGACACCGACGATCACTCGCCGGTGCTGCTCGATCTCCCACTGCTGTCTGGCCGCTGACTCGTTGATTTTCCGCTGGAGCCAGCCGGTCTCCAGTCCGCGCACCACGCCTCCGACTTCGGCGATCTGCTCGAACAACATCTCGGCTTCGCGCTCGAGCTCCGTTGTAAGTGTCTCGACGTAGTACGATCCACCAAGGGGGTCTATGACGTTGGGGACGCCAGTCTCGTAAGCAAGGACCTGCTGCGTGCGGAGCGCGACCTGTACCGACTCCTCGGTCGGCAGCGCGAGAGTTTCGTCCATCGAGTTCGTATGCAGCGACTGCGTCCCGCCGAGGACTGCCGCCATCGCCTGGTAGGCGACGCGAATGACGTTGTTCATCGGCTGCTGCGCCGTGAGCGTTACGCCCGCCGTCTGCGAATGAAAGCGCATCACGAGCGACCGCGGATCCTTTGCGCCGTAACGCTCCTTCATGTGCCGCGCCCAAATACGCCGCGCCGCGCGCAGTTTGGCGATCTCCTCAAAGAAATCGTTGTGGATATCCCAGAAGAAGGAAAGGCGGGGCGCGAAGGTATCCACGTCGAGTCCCCGGGCAATGCCGCGCTCGACGTACGTGAACCCGTCGGCGAGGGTGAACGCGAGCTCCTGCGCGGCTGTGGCGCCCGCTTCGCGAATGTGATAGCCCGAGATCGAGATCGTGTTCCACTGCGGCACGTGCTCGGCGGACCACTCGAAGCAGTCGACGATGAGTCTGAGCGCGGGCTCGATGGGATAGACCCAGGCGTGCTGCGCCATGTACTCCTTCAGGATGTCGTTCTGAATCGTGCCTCGCAGCTTGTGCGAGTCGATTCCCTTTTTCTCCGCCGCGGCGATGTAGAAGCAGTACAGAATTACCGCCGGGCCGTTGATCGTCATCGACGTCGACACCTGGTCGAGCGGAATCCCGTCGAAAAGCGTTTCCATGTCGGCGAGGCTCGAGATGGCGACGCCGCACTTTCCGACTTCGCCCTCGGATCTCGGGTGATCCGAGTCGTACCCCATGAGGGTCGGGAAATCGAACGCCACGGAGAGACCCGTTTGTCCGTGTGCGAGAAGAAACTTGTATCGTTCGTTGGTGTCGCGCGCACTTCCGAAACCGGCGAACTGGCGCATCGTCCACAGGCGTCCGCGGTACCCGGTTGGATGGACGCCCCGCGTGTATGGATAGATCCCGGGCATCCCCAGCGCGGCTGGATCGGTCTCGGCAGCGTCGAGCGGCGTGTAAACGGGCTGCACTTCCCTTTCCGAGTTCGTGAACGCGATGTCGCGCAGCTCACCCTTCTCGTATCTCTTCCGCCACTCGGCCACTTCCTTCCGAAGCAGGCGCAGCTCGGCGCTCTGCTCCTCGACCGTCGCGATCAATTCCTGCTCGGCAGCGCCCTTGGAACCCGGGCTCTTTAGTTTGCTCACCGTTCGTGTTCTCCGGATACGAGCTCACCGCTCTGGCTGAGCAACTGATTTGCGACGCCAAACGGTGTCGACGTGCCCGCTTCAACCGAGGGCAGCTGTTGCTCCAGCCAGGCAAGCGTTTTGGAATCCTTCCACAGCCGGTCGCTGACTTTGCGCTCCACGACGTCCATCACGCGCTCGCGCATGCGCTCGCGCCGACGCGCGTGCAAAGTGCCGGTCGACTCAAGATAAGCAAAGTGACGGTCGAACGCCGCGACGAGTTCAGCGATACCTTCCTGCTTCGTTGCCACCGCGCTCAGCACCGGCGGCGTCCACGTCGTGGGGTTCTCCACCGCGGCAGCTTCGCGTGCCGTTCGCGCCGGATTCATTCTCTTCAGATCTACCCCATGGTGCGCGGGCATGCTGCCGAACGACACGCCCTTGCGCAGCCCCAGCATCAGCTCCACATCATTGCGTAATCGGTCAGCGCCGGGGCGATCTGCTTTGTTCACGACGAAGATGTCTGCAACCTCCATCACACCTGCCTTGAGAGTCTGAATCGAATCGCCTGACTCCGGCACGAGGATGAGCGCGGTTGAATCCGCCGTCCGCGCAACATCGAGCTCGGACTGACCGACGCCAACGGTCTCGATCAGCAAGCGATCGAAGCCAAACGCATCGAGAACGTCGGCGACTTCACGCGTCGCCGCGGCAAGACCGCCGAGTGAGCCCCGGGTTGCCATGGACCGGATGAAGACGCCCGGATCGAGCGCGACATTTTCCATCCGCACACGATCGCCAAGCAGTGCGCCACCTGTGAACGGCGAGGTGGGATCCACCGCGATCACGCCCACTTTGAGGCCTTCGTCGCGAAAGTGCTTAGCAAGCAATGCGGTGATCGTGCTTTTGCCGGCACCCGGCGGTCCGGTGAGACCAATGCGTTTCGCCCGCCCCGTCCGCGAGTGAAGCGTGCTCAGGATTTTCTCGAACCCGTCGCGGTGGTTCTCGACGATGCTTACGACACGCGCCAGAGCGGCCGGCTTGCCGGCGTCGAAATCCTCGAGCAGGCGCTCAGCTGACACGAGCCACGATCCTTTCCTGCTTTCGCCACATGGGCGACGTAGTACGCGTGGCGCCTACTGGATGATCGTAGCCGAGGACGTGGAGAGTGCCGTGCACAACCAGCCGCAGCAACTCTTCCTGCGCGGATACGCCCTGACGTTTGGCATTGGCGCGCGCGATCTCGGCGCAGATGTAGATATCACCGACAACGGGGCCGCGTCGGCCATGGCGTCCGAGTCCGAACGAAATCACATCGGTAGGACCGCGGTGTCCCAGATAGCGTTGATTGAGCTCTGACATTGCCGCTCTACCGACAAAGGTTATGGAGAGCATTCCATTTGCGACGCGTTCCGCCTTGAGCGCGGCGGTTGCGGCCGCCTTCACCCGCTCCCTCGATACCAGCAGGCGGCGCACCGTCGAGGAGACATCGATCGCGAGACTCACGAAAGGGGTCGGGACGCCCGGTTCGACGCTATGGTTTACGTCCCGGCATCTTCTGCATAGGCTTTGATGATCTCGCGCACGAGGCGATGACGCACGACGTCGGCGTCCGACAGATAATAGAATCCGATTCCGTCGATACCGGGCAGGATGCGCTCGATTTGCACCAGTCCCGAGTCCTCGCGCTTCGGCAGGTCGATCTGCGTTTTGTCACCGGTGATGACAGCCTTGGAATTCACGCCGAGTCGGGTGAGGAACATCTTCATCTGCGCGGCGGTTGCGTTTTGCGCCTCGTCGAGAATCACGAACGCGTCCGCCAGTGTGCGGCCGCGCATATATGCCAGAGGTGCGATCTCGATCGTACGGGTCTCGAGAGATTTCTGCACCCGCTCCGGGGGCATCATGTCCTCGAGCGCGTCGTACAACGGGCGCAAATAGGGATCGACCTTCGCCTGCATATCGCCGGGAAGGAAGCCGAGGCTCTCGCCCGCTTCGACCGCCGGCCGCGCGAGAACGATCCGGCGGACGCGCTTCCGCGCCAGCGCGTCAACCGCTGCGGCGACTGCTAGATAAGTCTTGCCAGTGCCGGCCGGTCCGATGCCGACAACAATGTCATTCTCCGCCATCAGCTTCATGTACTCGGCCTGACCGTTCGTCTTAGCCTGAATGATCTTTCGCACGCCCGGCAGTACTATGCGCGTCTCGCTGTCGGTTCCGTTTCCGTTGCCGTCACGCGGACCCTCGATGCTCATGCGGAGCACGTCATCGGCGGTGAGAGGCATCTGCTGCTTCGCGGTGTCGATCATCCGCTGCGCGATAGGAATCGCGCGTGCGACCGCGTCGGCATTCCCGCTTATCGCCAGTGTCTCGCCGCGGAGCGCGATCTTCGCGCCGGTCTGCTTCGCGAGCTCGACCAGGTTTTCGTCGTTGACGCCGGCCAGCGTCAGCATGTCTGCGCCCTCTGTCGAGAGGCGCTGAATCGCTGTCTCTTCGCTCACGTCAGTTGGTCATGTTCTGAAGATGGAGGTCCCTCAGGTCTTCGGGTGGCACCGATGACGGCGCATTCTCGAACAGAGCCCTCGCCGCAGTTGTTTTTGGAAATGCGATCACGTCGCGCAACGATGACGCCCCGGCGAGCATCATTGCAATTCTGTCGAAGCCGAGCGCGATGCCGCCGTGCGGCGGCGCGCCGCCGCTCAATGCATCGAGCAGGAATCCAAAGCGTCCCTGTGCGCTCTTCTCGTCTATTCCGAGCAGCCCGAGGATGCGCCGCTGCAATCCGGGATCGTTGATGCGGATGCTTCCGCCACCAAGCTCGGTTCCGTTGAGCACCACATCGTAGGCAAGTGCCCGCGCTTTCTCGGGCGCGGAGTCCAGCAGCCCGATGTCGTCGGGGTGCGGCGCCGTGAAGGGATGGTGCACCGAGCTGAGCGTGCCGTTCTGCTCACGAATGAACATCGGAAAATCGGTAACCCAGAGAAAGGAATTCGTTTTCTCTGGAATCATCGACATCCGCTGTGCGACGTCCTGACGCGCGCGATCGAGCGCCGGGCTGGAGATGTGCTCCGCACCCGCCACCAAAAGACACAGCTCGCCTTCACGAATGCCAAGCTGCTGGGAACCCGCATCGCTCAGAAATTTCGCGGCTGGCCCCTCAAGCCCGTTCGGACCGCGCTTCAGTCGAATGAGTCCGCCAGCGCCCGCTGATTTCGCGATCGCTTCGATCTCGTCGACCTGCTTGCGGGACAACGTCGCTCCGCCGGGAATCTTGAGCCCCCGCACCCGGCCGCCGGTGGCGAACGCAGCGTTCGCGATGCTGAACTCCGACCCGCGAAATGCGTCGCTCGCGTCGAACAGCTCGAGAGAATATCGGAGATCCGGCCGATCAGACCCGAATCGCTCCATCGCTTCGGCGTAGGTGAGTCTCGCGAAGCGGGAGGGCACCTGCTGCCCGGACTGCTGGAAAAGCGCGGCCAGAAGTCCTTCTGTCAACACGATGATGTCCTCGGGCTCGATGAACGACGCCTCGATGTCGATCTGTGTGAATTCCGGCTGCCTGTCGGCACGGAGATCCTCGTCGCGGAAGCAGCGCGCGATCTGGAAATAGCGATCGAACCCGGAGATCATCAGCAGCTGCTTGTACAGCTGCGGCGACTGCGGGAGTGCGTAGAACTCGCCAGGATGCACCCGGCTTGGAACCAGATAATCGCGCGCGCCTTCCGGCGTCGGCTTGGTGAGGATCGGAGTCTCGATCTCGAGAAACCCGCGCTCATCGAGAAACCGGCGCGTCGCCTGCTGCAGGTTGTGGCGCAGGATGAGATTCTTCTGAAGATCCGACCGGCGAAGGTCGAGGTTGCGATGCTTGAGCCGCAGCTCCTCGGCGGGAAGCTTCTCGCCCCTGCCGCGCGCAACCGGTATCGCGGGGGTCTCCGCTGGGCCGACGACCTGGAAATCGCGGGCGCGCACTTCGATGTCGCCCGTCTCCATTTCGGCGTTTCGCATCTCGGCCGGTCGGGCAGCGACTTCGCCCTCGATCAGGATGACGGTCTCGAGGCCGAGCTTTCCCGCGCGTTCGATTACATCGGCCGCGGCCCACCTCGGATCGAACGATACCTGGACAATACCTGCGCGGTCGCGGAGGTCCAGGAAGACAATTCCGCCGAGATTTCGCGTGCGGTGCACCCAGCCACCGAGTTTGACCTTGGCGCCCGCGTGCGGCGCTCTCAGCTCACCGGCCAGATGGGTGCGCTTGGCCGTCGCGAAACGGGACGAAGAAGGCGTGGAGGTCAGCGCCGCGGGGAGTGGGTCGAGAAAGGCATCAAGAGGGGTTAAATGTAGGAGTCGCATAGACTTGGTGGAAGGAGCATGATACAGAAAAACACAGATCGGGAGGCCGCGCCCGCTAAGAGGAACCTCCTGAACATGCTCCCTTCCGAGGCCGAGCAGACCTTGAGGGATTTTGCCGTAGCCAACCGCGAAAAGCCGTTCCGTGGATCGCAGGTGGTGCGGCATCTCTGGCAGAATCCGGCGCCGAGCTTCGGCGCGATGACTGACCTGCCGGCGGCATTCCGAGCGCTCCTGGACAACCACTTTACGATTCCGAGGTTGGCACTCGCGACGCGACAATCGTCCAGCGACGGTACCGAAAAATTTCTCTTCCGCCTCGATGATGGCGAATTCATCGAGACCGTCGCGATCCCCGAAGGCTCGCGCCTTACTCTGTGCATCTCATCGCAGGCAGGCTGCGCGCTTCAGTGCGCGTTCTGCGCGACCGGCGCGATGGGCTTCACCCGCAACCTTCAGATGTTCGAGATCGCGGGTCAGGTGCGCGAGATGAAGCTGCTCGATCCACCGAAGGCCGTGACGAATGTCGTCTTCATGGGAATGGGTGAGCCGCTCATGAACTGGAGAGCCGTCGATCCCACGCTCACCGTCCTCAACTCCCCTGCCGGACTCGGCATTGGCGCGCGCCACATCACCGTCTCCACCGTCGGAGTGCTGCCGGGAATAGTCGCGCTTGGGGAACGGCCGGAACAGTTCCGGCTCGCGATCTCCATCCACGCGCCGAACGACGAGCTGCGCCAGTCGCTGATGCCGATCAACACCAAATATCCTCTGGCAAGCGTGATAGACGCTGCGAAAGTGTTCGATCGCCGCGTGACGTTCGAGTACGTGATGCTCGGTGGAATTAACGACGGCGCCGAGCAGGTGGAGGAGCTCGCGGATCTGGCGCGGGAGTGCCGCGCGTTTGTGAATCTCATTCCGCTCCATCCAGGTGGCGCCGGCGATTTTACTCCGAGCTCCTCCGAGCAGATTCACTGGTTTGCGCGTCGCCTCAGAGTAGCCGGCGTCGAGGTAGCGGTGAGAAAGAGTCGCGGGATGGATATCGCCGCGGCATGCGGGCAGTTACGGGTGGAACGGCAGCGCAGGCGCGCGCCAATCGGCGCCGACGATGACGGTCACATCCAGGTAGCGTGAGCTGTCGGGACGCTCGAGCACCGTGGCGTTCATAGCTCTTCCCACGCGCGCGGCCCAGTCCGGGTGTCCTGAACGGTCGAGGACGAGGGTGGTCGGCATCTGATCCGGATTCGTCCCCGAACCCACGACGTCGAAGCCGTGCTCACGTAGAAGCTGTGTCGCGCGGCGCGCCAGACCTTTCGTTCGCGTGCCGTTCAAG
>DASXYR010000181.1:0-8819 GCA_036502385.1 Gemmatimonadaceae bacterium | reverse complement strand
GTGCACTGCGCCGTGAGAGTCGACGGACTGACGCACACGATAAGGGCTATCGCCGTTAGCGCTGTCCAAAGGTTGGTCCTGTTCATTGTGTCTCCCGCTCGACTCGAAAGGTTCCGGAAGACATGATCCCATTGGATGCAGAGCCGATCCAGGTTCCGGTGATTGTGTCTGCAACTATCTGCCCGACGTGCCGCCGAACCGTTTCAAGGTCGGCGTCGAAGTCGATCACATTGCCATCGCTCTCCGTTCCGCTGACCAATCCCCCGAGCACAGTGTTCTGCCCGCTCTGCTCGTTCGCGGCGACGAGGTCTACTCTGCCCTGAAAGCTGGCGCCCGATTCGCGCGAGATCGTGAGAGTGCCCGTCAGATTCTCTCGCACCGGCTGCGTCTGAACACCGGTGTATTTCCATGTGCCGTTGAGCTGGATCACAGAAGGCTGCGGCGCTGTTGAGCGCAGACACCCGGAGACAAGAAGGCCGGATGCGATCGCCAGCATCTGAACGCCTCTCCGCGCGCGCGAAATCCGGATATGACTCATGGCTGCGGCACTCCCGGTGGTGGGGTGGTGCCTTTATCGCCGGCTGGCGGAACGCTCTTCTTCTGGTTGCTTCCCTTCGGCGCCGAGCCGTTCCACATTCGGATCGGTCGGGGATCCAGCGTGACGGTGATCGACTTCGAGTCCTTTCCGGTCACTCTCAGAACCGAGACAGGCGCTCTCGGCACGAGGGGCTCGGTCAGATCCGAGAGATCGAATTCCAGAGTGTAGGTGCCGACTGGAAGCGCCTCGAACGTAGCGGTCGTCGGCCCCGTCATTCTCGCGACCCATTCGCGGCCAACGCTGTCCCGCGCAAGCACGCGCGCCTTGGCCAGATCGATCACGACATCGGAGATTCCCGAGCGCGAAGCGACCACGAGCTCGACTTCCGCCGAGGTGGAAAGCGAAACACTGAGATCACCGCGCGTCGCTCCGCTCGCGGTCCATCCGTCTGGCAGCGACGCTTCGTCGATCGTCACCGGCTGCCGGGCATCTCCCCCAACGCGATACTTACCGCTGGCGTCGGCAACTGCTGTAACTCCGCCGCGGCGAACCATCGCACCTGCGACGCCGGGCTCGCCTGAATCGCGGTGGTCGTTTCCATTCGTGTCTTCGTAGACATATCCCGACGTCCCCGGCTGCCGGAGCATCGGCACCGTCAAGGAATGCTCAAAGCGAACGCCGACGATCCATGGCACGTGTCCGCTCAGCGAATGAAAGATCGAATTCCGTTCGGCGTCGATCTTGAACGCGAGGCCGTTTACGATCGGCACCGCCAAACCTGTCCGAACGATCGACGACTTCTCGTCGCCGAATCCGTTCACGCGTTGGAGTTCTCCTTCCGCGCGCACTCCGCCGAACCACGGGAGAACGACCTGCTCCCCGCGGACCCCGACCATGGACTGCTGATTGACAAACCCGCCGCGGTCCCGCGTCTGCTCGATCCGGGTCTGTAACTCGAGGATGCCGCCAACTCCCGACCAGCCCGCATTCGTCGTCCAGTAGTTTCGCGGAGTCCGATCGGTGATGACGCTCTGACCGACGGGGGTCACCGTGCGCGTCACGTTGCCAAGATAGGCGGAGCTGTTCAGGTAATACTGGCGCAGGTAAGTGCTGAGACTGATCCCGAGCTGTTGTTCACGATTTCCGAATCCACCGCCCGCGTTACTCGCGGTCGGACGCGACGTCGCGTCGAACACGTACGACCGGGCTTCGATCGAGAGCGTCGTCGACGGAAGAAGTGCGTACTGAGGCCGCAGGGACAATCCCTTGGCGTTGAGGCCGCTGAAAACGGAAGTGGCATCGGTCGTCCTCCACGCGCTCGCACTCACTGAGGCGCGCGTAGTGAGTCGCTCGGACACGTTGCCCACTACCTCGTTCGTAGCGCGGGCAAATGCATCGCTTCCGCCCGGCGCGTGCGTGACCCGAAACTCTTCGCTGCTCTCCGCGGCGGTCCGAAAAAGGCCGGTGGACCATCCGAGTCCACTGCCGTCCTGGAAGCGGCGCTCGGCGATCTCTGCCTTGAAGGTGGTCCCGAAGAGCGAGGGGACGGCAGCGCCGACTCCAACGGCATCGAGCTGGCGCGGCGAAGAACCCGCGTCGGCGAGGTGCGTGATGGACGATGAGAGCTGGACATCTCCCAACTGCCGGCCGCCCTTGATGCCGATCATTGGCTTCCGCTTTCCGAGTCCCGGCTGGATCACCGAGAGGGCGCCAAGTCCGGTGAACGACCACTCGGGGTGCTGCACGTGAACCAGTGCTCCCTCTCCGTATGGGTAGAGACCCGTCAGATCCGAGAAGGAAGTGCCTGTGTTCCCGAAATTCAGCTGTCCCGATGGAGACGAGAGCGCGAGCGAGGCTGACGACTGAAAGGACCCGAGGTGCGCGAACGCATTGCTCGCGGCACCGCCAAGTGCCGATCCGCGTGACATCCGTGCGTCAACGCGTACCGAATCGAAGAGCGCGCCCGTGGCGCTGAGTGAGACGAGGCTGTTCGGGCGTCCGGTCTCGTCGTTGGCGTGCGCGACCGACGTAGTGATCATCGGGCCCGCCTGACTTCCGATGGAGCTGGAATTGAAGACTTCGACCGTCATGGTCTCATCTCCGAGGATCTCGTCGCCAGGCTTCAGCTGGCCAAGCAGCTCGTCTTCCGCTCTGAGAACGATGTGCACGAAGGACGAGCCAGTGCTCGACAGCGGTGGAATCGACAGACGGATGCGCTTCCTGATTGTTTCGCCCGGCTCGAGCGTTACGGACATCTGTCGCAGCTCCCGCGAAGACCAGCCATCAGGGAGCGTGAGCTCGGCGCTCACATTCTCCCGGGCATTGCCGGAATTCATGATCTCGAAGGGGACGATTACATCGCTCCCCGCCTGGCCATTGATGGGAACGGTTCCGGGATGCAGAACAATGCGGCGGACCAGACTGACGACAATCTCGACGGGAACCACGAGTTTGGCGGAACCGCCCGAGGAGAATCGGGCTTCGGCTGCGATCAGCCGGCCGGCCAGTGCGCTCGCGGGAATGCCGATCGTTATCCCCACGCGTTTGGTTGCGGACGCGGAGAAGGACCGATTGCGCGCGCCGAGAACCACGAAGTCGCCGCGCGGAACGATCTCGACCTCGACGTTGGACGCATTCGCGAGCGCATCCGGGACCGGGATCGAAACTACCTGGTAGCTCCGTGGAGCGCCGCTCACAGTCACCGATGGCAGGGTGATCTCGATGTCGCTGGACAAGTCGGGCCTCGGCCCAAGCGCACCGCGGGTCGGGACGACTGCTCCACTGGGCGCGGCATTCACCGGTGCCTGCGCGCCAACCGATGCGCCTGCGGCGCACACGGCGAAGGCCAGCGACAGAACACGCGAGTGGAAGCGCATCAGGGGACGGTCTGGGAGAGCGTGACGGTGTAGTTGCCGGAATAGGTCGCCGGAGCGTCTGTCGCCCAGTTGAGATTCATCCGGAAGAAGATCGTGTTGCTCCAGGGATCGTTGAGCCCTTTGTTGACGACGGGCCTTTGCTCGACCTGCGCGTCGGTCAGCGAGATGCTGGTCCACGTAGCGAGGTCGGAGCGGCGCCACATCAGATCTGCGATCGGCTTGGTGCCACCGAGGTTCGCCGACGTCGTGCGGATTGAAACGGTCGTCGTGCGGTTGGCGCCATTGGTCGAGTTGATCGTGAAGAGGACGCCGGTAGTGGAATTGACATACCCATTGATGTAGTCAGCAGCCGTCGGGGCGGGGAACGTGATCGTTCCGCCAGTCAGCGTCAGAGTGGTTTTCTGTGCCGCGAGCGGAGACGCAAACAGCGCCATCGCAATTGCGACCGCGATGCGGGTGCTAACGCCACAGAGTTTCCGCCCCAGGGGAGTCACTTTTCCTACTTGGCCTGGTAGTCAATTTGGCCCGCAACGATCTCGGCACCGCCGAAATCAATCAGTGCGAGAACCACATAATCGCCGGCGGCGAGGCCGCTCGGAGCGTCGACCATGACCTTCCGAGTCGCGCCCGGCAGGGTGGGGAACTCCTCGATCGGAACCTGCGTCGCGACGCTGTTGTCGAGGCGCCTGAACTCGAGCCGTCCTTTGGCGAGCACGTGCATGCCACCGGTGTTGTGGAACGTGATCGCGATCTGGCGCTTGGTGCGTTGCGGCGCGGTCGCTGTCGCCAGCGTCGCAGAGGCAGCCGCGGGTTTTACGGGAACGTCTTCGACAGCCATGTTCTCGACCGCGCCATCGCGGGCAAGTCCTGGCGGTGAGACGTACACTTTTACGCCGGTGCGGAAGATGTACTGGAGTGAATTGCCCTTGACCGAAGCGTGCTGTGCGACCTCTTCGACGAAGAAGATGTCCCAGCATTCCTTGGTGGGCGCCGACGTGGTCTGGACGCCGAGGCGGATGATGCGCGACGAATGCGGGTCGAGGCGGATCGAGACAGGCGACGCGCTGAGCATGGCGCCGCACGAGGTGCCGGTGCTGCCCGCGGGAAGAAAGCGATTGTCGCCGTTCTCTACGCGATCCCAGTCCTGGCGAATGATCGTGGCCTGCACGGCTGCGTCAGTCGTGTTGGTGAGCGAGAAGCTCCCCGAAACGCGGCTGGTGCCAGCGCTGGTCAGCGAAACTTCGAGCGGATCTACGAGAAGCTGCGCCGAGGCGCGCTGCGAGACCACCACTCCTACAGCGCAAAGGGCGAGTACGGTTCCCCGCACTCGCCCTCTACGCTCTGCGCCCGCCCTTTCGGACGAGCGCGAGCGAGAATTAAGCATCAGTTACGGGGCCGTAAGGGTGAACACGATCGGCAAGCTGTACGTACCAGGAGCATTGCTTGCGCTCGTAAAGTCGTTCAACCAGCTCGTCTTGAAGAAAGCCTGCGCTGCGAGGCCGTTGCTCGCGCTTGCGCCAGACGTGAACGTCGCGTCGGTGTTGGTGATCGCGGCGTAGGTTCCACCTGCCGAGGTCGACCAGGTCAAGTCAGAAATCGGCTTGACACCAGAGTTGCTGCCCACGTACGTCCAGCTCGCCGCATTCTGCGACTTGATCTTCAGCGTCCAGCTTCTGTTCGCCTTGACCGTGAAGCTCGGGCCGGCGTCAGCAATCACGTTGCCGGCATCGACATCGTCAGCGGTCGGGTTCGTCAGGGTCGTGGTCGCCGAGCTCATGCCGAGCTTGACCAGCGCGCCAACGGTCACGGACGCGGTGTTCGTGGTGTTACACGTTCCTGCGTTTCCTGTGCACTGTGCATTGGCCTGGCTGGCGCCCATCACGGTTCCAAGCACCATCGCGGCCAGAATTGTACGGGTCGCTTTCATTGTCGTTGTTTCTCCAAAGAGTTTTGATGGTGCCGACGACTGCCCGCAAAGGCTGTAAGCCGGTCCGTTCAAAGCGGTTGATTTGTTCTGTATAAAGACGAAAACGGGACTCTTCTGTAACGAGTTTTTCGCCCGATTCCGAAGCGATTTTCGTCCCTGTTTTGCGCGATGTTTTCGTGCCCAAGTCTCGCGTGCTATCCGGGGCCAGGGGGCCCAGCGGAGGGCGCAATGTACGCCAGATGCTTAACCAGTCAAGTGAAAGGGTTTCGACCTTTTGGGCCACGCCCAAAATGCGTCGGCTTTTGTTCGGTTTCCGCCCTTAAATCCTTCTAGGTTCTGAGGATGGCCTTAATAAGCTCGGGCGTGAAAGGGTGATACGAAATCACCCCTCCTTGTCTTCATACTGATCTTTGAGGTTGGCGACGACGTTGGGGTCGGCGAGGGTCGTCGTGTCGCCCAACGCGCGTCCTTCCGCGATATCGCGGAGCAGTCGCCGCATGATTTTTCCGGAGCGCGTTTTTGGTAGATCGGCGGAGAACAAAATGTCGTCCGGACGCGCCAGCGCGCCGATCTTTTTCGCGACGAATTCGCGCAGCTCATCGCGCAGCGCCGGACTCTGTTTGCTCTTGTCGCGCAGGGTCACGAAAGCGGCGATTGCCTGTCCTTTCAGCTCGTGCGCCTTGCCAACCACAGCCGCTTCTGCAACCGCCGGATGCTCGACGAGCGCAGACTCGACCTCCATCGTCCCGATGCGGTGCCCTGCAACGTTGAGCACATCGTCGACGCGTCCCAGAATCCAGAAATATTCATCGCTGTCGCGCTTCGCCCCATCGCCTGGGAAATACAGATCCGGCCGCCCGGCCCATTTCGAGAAATACGTCTCCACGTAGCGCGCGTCGTCGCCCCAGATTGTGCGCAGCATCGACGGCCACGGCTTGGTAAGAGCGAGCAGTCCTCCTCCGACATCAATCCGCTTTCCGAGCGAATCGAGTAGCTCGGCGGTGTAGCCGGGTAGCGCCTTCGTCGCGCTGCCCGGTTTGGTCGGCGTGATTCCCGGGAGCGGCGAAATCACTATCGCGCCAGTCTCCGTCTGCCACCACGTGTCGACGATGGGACAGCGATTGCCCCCGATGTGCTCGCGGTACCACATCCACGCTTCGGGATTGATCGGCTCGCCGACGGAGCCCAGCAGACGCAGGCTGGAAAGATCGTGTTTGGCGGGATGGTCGTCACCCCATTTCATGAACGCGCGGATGGCGGTCGGCGCGGTGTAGAGGATCGTGACGCCGCGTCGCTCGATGATGTCCCAGAACCGATCGCGCTCCGGCCAGTCGGGAGCGCCTTCGTACATGACGCACGTCGCGCCATTTGCGAGCGGTCCGTACACGAGATACGAGTGACCGGTCACCCAGCCGATGTCAGCCGTACACCAGAATACATCATTCTCCTTTAGGTCGAATACCATCTTCGTGGTCGTCGTAACGCCGGCGAGGTATCCACCCGTGGTGTGCACGATTCCCTTCGGCTTGCCGGTGGTACCCGAGGTATAGAGGATGTACAGAACGTCTTCCGCGTCCATCACCTCCGGCTTGCACTCGACAGGGCTGTCCTTCATGAGTCGGTGATACCAGTGGTCGCGGCCTTCCTTCATGTCGGCGAACGCCTCGTCGCCGGCCCCTCCCGGCCGGCGCTGCACGACTATGACATGCTCTATCGTCGGAGTTTCTTCGACGGCTTTGTCGGCGTTGCGCTTGAGCGGAATGACCTGGCCGCGACGATATCCGCCGTCGGCGGTGATAAGAATCTTTGCCTTGGCGTCATTGATGCGGTCACGTAGCGACTCCGGTGAGAAACCGCCGAACACGACCGAGTGAATCGCACCGATCCGTGCACACGCCAGCATCGCGATCGCGGCTTCCGGAATGAGCGGCAGATAGATCGCGATTCGATCGCCCTTCCTGGCGCCGAGCTTTTTGAGGACGTTCGCAAACCTGGAGACCTCGCGATACAAATCCCAATAAGTGAGCGTTCGATGGTCTCCCGGCTCGCCTTCCCATATCAGCGCAGCTTTGTTTCTTCGCGGGCCGGCGATGTGACGGTCGATGCAATTGGCCGCAATGTTGAGCTTGCCTCCGACAAACCACTTCGCGTGCGGCGGTTTCCATTCCAGCACTTTGGTCCATGGCTCTATCCAATCGAGCTCGCGCGCCTGATCGGCCCAGAATTTCTCGGAATCACGTGCGGCTTCCTCGTAAATGCCCGGCGAAGAGGCGACGGCTGCGCGGGTGAATTCCGGCGGGGGCTCGAACTTCCGGTTTTCCTGGAGAAGGACGTCGATGTCAGTCATGGTCGCGGAGTGATGGACTCGCAAAGATGCGGCACGCTGCAAGGATACTGTGTTTTGCGCGCCCCTCGCCAGAGTGGCAAGTTCTAGGCGAATGTCTTCCACGGCTTTTTCATCTCCCGCGCCGATCGTCGAGGTCGGGGACCTCACGCGCTCCTTCGGCCCGACACGGGCTTTGGGCGGCGTGACCTTTTCGCTGGCGGCCGGCGAATGTTTGGCGCTGTTCGGTCCGAACGGAGCAGGCAAGACCACGCTTCTGCGCGTTCTCGCGGGGCTTCTCAAGCCAACGTCCGGCGCCGCGCGGGTGTCCGGAGTCGCTCTGCCCGCCGGGGGGGAAGTCAGATCGCGGGTTGGCCTCATATCCCATCACACGATGTTGTACGACGCGCTCTCGCCCCGGGAAAACGTGGCGTTCGCTGCGCGTCTCTATTCCGTGCCGGACGTGGCGACCCGCGTGGACGACTCGCTTCGACGCATGTCAATGCTCGACCGGGCCGACGCGCCAGTTCGCTCGCTCAGCAGAGGAATGCAGCAGCGGGTGTCGATTGCGCGGGCGATGGTCCACGGACCGCGGCTTGTGCTCGCGGACGAGCCGTACAGCGGGTTGGACGACAGCGGCGCGCGCGCACTCACCGCGCTGCTTCAGGAGCTCCGCGCCGCCGGCACCGCGATCATCATCGTCACCCACAATCTCGCCGAGGGGCTGTCGCTTGCCACGCACGCCGCGGTGATGCAGCGGGGAAGATTCGTACGGTACGATCGCCGCTCGGAAGTCGACGCCGCATCGTACTCCGGGCTTTATCGCCAAGCCGTCGCTGTCGATGGGTAGCACTCTTTCGGCCGCGTGGCTCATCGCCCGAAAGGACCTCGCGATCGAGTTCAGGACGCGCAGCGCGTTTCTTTCGGCGGTTGTATTCGCGCTGCTCGGTTTGGTGATTTTCTACTACGCGTGGGATCCGACCGCGGTCGCGGTTGTCGATCTCGCGCCGGGGGTGCTCTGGATAATTTTTACGTTTTCCGGACTCCTCGGGCTGCATCGCTCGTTCGGTGTCGAGGCTACCGATCACGCCATCGACGCCCTTCTCGCATCGCCCGTCTCGAGGCATTCCATCTTCCTCGGCAAGGCGAAGGCAA
>DASXYR010000180.1:0-2591 GCA_036502385.1 Gemmatimonadaceae bacterium | reverse complement strand
TGTCATGATCGCCTTTCCGTCGCTGCTGCTGGCGATGGTGGTGATGTACACGCTGGGGCCGAATCTGTTCAACATCTTCATCGCGCTGTCCCTGGTCGGCTGGGCCGGGGTGGCGCGCGTCGTGCGGTCGCAGACGCTGGCGCTGAAAGAGAAAGAATTCATCGAGGCCGCCCGGGCCAATGGCATCGCGCGGGTGACGGTCATGACGCATCACATCTTCCCCAATGTGGTGCCGACCTTGATCGTCCTGTTCTCGCTCTCCATCCCGGATGCAATCATGTGGGAATCGAGCCTCAGCTTCCTCGGTGTGGGGGTCCAGCCGCCGAAATCGAGCTGGGGATTGCTGGTGTCGCACGGCAAGGATTACCTGTTTCAGGCGCCGCTGGTGGCCGTCGCGCCGGGGGTGGCAATCCTTCTGGCCGTGCTGGCGTTCAATTTCGTCGGCGACGGGATACGCGATGCGCTCGATCCCTCCTTGAAGGGCTGACCCAACCATGCCTGCGTCCCCCGACAACGTGCTCAGCGTTCGCAATCTCCGTACTGAGTTCCGCGGTGACCGCGGCAATGTCCGGGTCCTGGAGGATGTTTCCTTCGAAGTGGGCCGCGGGCGGATCGTCGGGCTGGTCGGGGAATCCGGCTCCGGCAAGACCGTGACCGCATTGTCGCTCATGGGGCTGGTGCCGACGCCGCCCGGACACGTCACGGCCGAGCGCATCGACCTCGACGGCACCGACCTGGCGAAGCTCGATGCGGACGGGCTGCGCCGTATCCGCGGCCGTGACGTCACGATGGTGTTCCAGGAGCCGATGACCTCGCTCAACCCCGTGCGAAGGGTATGGGAACAGGTGGGCGAGCCTCTCCGCGTCCATCATGGGCTTGGATGGCGCGAGATTCGTGCGCGCGTCCTGCGCATGTTCGAGATGGTCGGTATCCCCGAGCCGAAAGCGCGGCTGGACGCCTACCCCCACCAACTTTCGGGTGGCTTGCGGCAGCGCGCGATGATCGCGATGGCCCTCATCTGTCAGCCGAAGCTCCTGATCGCCGACGAGCCCACCACCGCGCTGGACGTAACCACGCAGGCGCAGATCATGCGGCTGATGGTCGATCTGCGCGACCGGGTCGGCACCTCCATCATCATGATCACCCACGATCTCGGGATCATCGCCGAGATGTGTGACACGGTGAACGTCATGTATGCCGGGCAGATCGTCGAACGGGCCGATGTGTTCGATCTGTTCGACCGCCCTCTGCACCCCTACACGCGTGGACTTCTCGCCTCGATCCCCAAGGCGACGGAAAAACGGGCTGCGCGGCGGCTGGCCAGCATCCCCGGTATCGCGCCCGATCCGACGAGATTGCCGAGCGGCTGCCGTTTTCGGCCCCGTTGCGCGTATGCCATGCCGATCTGTGAACGACAGGAGCCGGCATTGGTTGAACTCGACAACGGCCACAGTGTGCGATGCTGGCTGCACGATGCACAGACCGCTGCGCCGCCGGGAGCAGCATTGTGAGCGAAATCCTCATTTCGGCGCGCGAACTGACCAAGCATTACCGCATGGGCGGAGGCTTAAGCGGTCACGCCCACATCGTGCGCGCCGTCGACGGAGTGACGCTTGACATCTATGAGGGTGAGACCCTTGCGCTGGTGGGCGAGTCCGGTTGCGGCAAGACCACGCTCGGCCGGATCATGCTGCGTCTCCAAGAGGCCACATCCGGTGCGGTCCTCTATCGAGGTCTCGATCTGAATTCCCAGGACGACGCCGCCATGCGCGCCCTGCGCAAGAAGCTTCAGATCGTCTTTCAGGACCCCTACGCCTCACTCAATCCGCGGATGCGCGTCGAGACGATTCTGGCCGAGCCGTTGCGCGCCCATGGCTACGGCTCGTCCGCCGAGATCCGTGAGCGTTGTGCCGAGCTGCTGGACATGGTCGGACTCAGCCGACGGTGCCTGCGGCTGTATCCGCATCAATTCTCGGGCGGGCAGCGGCAGCGCATCGGGATCGCGCGAGCGCTGGCGAACAAGCCGGAGTTCGTGGTTTGCGATGAATCCGTCTCTGCGCTGGACGTATCGATCCAGGCGCAGGTCCTGAACCTGCTCACCGATCTACAGGAAGAACTGAAGCTCACCTATTTCTTCATCACACATGACCTCAGTGTCGTGCGCCAGTTTGCCGACCGTGTCGGAGTGATGTTCCTCGGCCGTCTGGTCGAGTTGGGCCGGACCGAGGACATCTTCGTCCAGCCCCTCCATCCTTACACGATGCTTCTGATCTCAGCGGTGCCGCGCGCCGACCCGCATCAACGCGAGCGCGAACGCCCGATGCTGACGGGCGAGGTCCCGAGTCCGATGCATCTGCCCTCGGGCTGTCGCTTTCACACGCGCTGCCCCTTCGCTAAGGAAATCTGCCGGCTGGAAGAACCGATGCTGCAAGAGATCGACGGTCGCGCGGTCGCCTGTCATTTTCCTCTGCAATCCTGAAGGAAGACGCCTTGGATTTGATCATTTCGCCTGTGGCCGGCGGCCATCGAGCCACCTACGGCGACAAGACATGGCGCTGCGCCGTCGGGAGGGCCGGCATTGCTGTGAAGCA
>DASXYR010000179.1:0-5917 GCA_036502385.1 Gemmatimonadaceae bacterium | reverse complement strand
CATGATCGTGTCGCTCATCATGCTTGTCATCGTGATTCTTCCATTCACAGCATCCATTGCTCCACGCATCCACGGTTCCCGCAGATATCTCTTTGGCGCATCGCTGCAACCATCGGAGTTCGCGAAGCTGGCGGTCATCCTGTGGACGTCGATGCTCGTGGTGAAAAAAGGTCCGGCGCTGCGCCGTCTCACGAAGGGACTCCTCCCTTTTCTCGTGGTGATCGGAGCGCTCGATATCCTCGTGATGCTCGAGCCGGACCTCTCGACCGCCATGATGTTCACGCTGGTGATGGGGATCATTCTCTTTGCCGGCGGGGTCCGCATTGGGCACTTCGTGGCGCTCGGGGTTCTTCTGATCCCGCTCCTGTACGTGAAGATCGAGCGACTCAACTACGTGCTGCTGCGGATGTCGGCTTTTTTCGATCCGGGCGCCGCGCCGAACGAGGTGAGCTACCAGCTGCGCCAATCACTCATTGCAGTCGGGTCGGGCCAGATTTTCGGGGTGGGATTTGGCCGAGGACGCCAGCAGTATGGTTTTCTGCCGTTCGGGTACGACGACTTCATCGCCGGGCACATTGGTGAAGAGTGGGGTTTTGTCGGACTCGCGCTCCTCGTCCTCGCTTTTGCGCTCTACGCGGCGCTCGGGTTTCGAATTGCCCGGAAGGCCCGCACGCCCTTTCTGCAGCTGGTTGCCGTGGGAATCACGGTGACGATGGTGTTGACTGCGTATCTTCATATTGGCGTTGCAACCGGATTGCTTCCGACGACCGGCCTCACACTGCCATTCATCTCCTACGGGCGCTCGAATCTGGTTCTCTCACTTCTGATGACAGGCATCCTCGTGAACATCGGCAGCTCGCGTCAAAGAGTGTTCGGAGAAGCGGCGACCGACCCGCTGGCTCTTCGCGCACTGCCAGCCAGATGAGAGTGATCTTCGCCGGCGGCGGGACCGGCGGGCACCTCTATCCCGGGCTGGCCATCGCGCGCGCTCTCGTCAAGGAAAATCCTCGCGTCGAGCCGTTCTTCATCGGCGCGCGCCGCGGCATCGAGCGGGATGTCCTCCCACAGGTTGGATTCGCATTCGACCTGCTCGATCTTCACCCGTTGTATCGCTCGCGTCCGTGGGAGAACTGGAAGACGCTACGCGGCGCCGTGACGGGGTGGGGAAAGATCGGCGCGGAGGTCCGGAGCGAGCCGCCGGTTTGTGTCGTCGGTACCGGAGGATACGCGGCTGGCCTCGCGCTCGGCTACGCGGTGTCGCACAAGATTCCGATCGTCCTGCAGGAGCAGAATACCCATCCCGGACTCACCGCGAGATTCTTCAGCCGCTTTGCGTCACAGGTTCACCTGGGATTTCCCGAAGGGCGGCGTTATCTCTCGCCGTCGAAAAAGACGGTGGTCTACGATTCCGGAAATCCCATCGAGCCGCCGCCCAGCGACGCCTTCGAGAAGGCGCCTGCAAGAGTCAAGTGGGGCTTCCCGTCGACCGGCGGGGCGGTGCTGCTCGTCTATGGGGGGAGTCAGGGCTCGCAGGCGATGAACGAAGTTGTCGCAGCCTGGATCGACGAGGGACTGCCGAGCGATCTCTTCATAATCTGGGCGACGGGCAAGGCGAACTACGACAAGCTCGCGCGCTACGAAAGTCGTCGCGTCAGGGTGAGGGCTTACATCGCCCCGATCTCCGAAGCATACAGGGCCGCTGACTTCGCGCTCTCGCGCGCCGGAGCGATGGCGACCGCGGAGCTGTGCGCGTGGGGCATTCCGGTAATCGTTGTGCCGCTTCCCACCGCCGCCGCGGATCACCAGACGGCCAACGCAAAGGCTCTCGCCGATTCCGGAGCCGCCGAGATGATTCGGCAAAGCGATCTCAATACGGAAACGCTCGGCCGCGCGGTGGAATCGCTGTTGTCCGATCCAGCCAAGCTTGCTGATATGCGCACGAAAGCGCTTGCCCGAGCGCGTCCAACCGCGGCAGCCGATATCGCTCGCCACATCCTCGAGCTCGTGAGCAACGGGCAGGACCGCGGTTGAAAAAAGGGGGAGCTGCACAGCGCTCAACGCACCAACGTGTCAACGCTCGATAACTCGGATCCGCGCCCGGTGCACTTCGTCGGCATCGCGGGTGCGGGGATGCGCGCGCTCGCCGAGCTTCTTGCGCGGAGAGGAGTGCGCGTCACAGGGTGCGATGCGAATCCCGGTGCGACGGACGATCTCGAGGAGCTGGGAATCGAAGTGCTCGTCGGCCACGACCCCGATCACGTGAATGGGGCGCGTGAGCTGGTGGTGACCTCCGCGATGCCAAAGGATCACCCTGAGCTGGCGCGCGCCCGCGAGCTTGGAATTCCCATCATCCGGCGAGCGGAAGCACTCGGCCAGGCTGTCGCCGGTGGCAAGGTGATCGGAATCGCCGGAACGCACGGTAAGACGACGACGACCGTGATGACTACCGCGGCGCTGACCGCCGCGGGACTACGGCCCACCGGTGTGGCCGGCGGACGCGTGGCCGAGTGGAAGGGGAACCTTCGCTACGAGTCCGACGAGCTTTTCGTCGTTGAAGCCGACGAGTACGATCGCTCCTTTCTCACGCTCGCACCGACGATCGCGGTGGTCACAAACGTCGAAGCCGATCATCTGGACATCTACCGCGACCTCGAGGACATCAGCTCGACCTTCTCGCATTTCGTTCGCAATGCCGCGGTCGTCGTGTTGTGCGCGGATGATTCGGGAGCAAGCGCTCTCGAGCTCCCCGCGAGCGCAGAGGTGATTCGTTACGGAATCGAATCGCCAGACGCGCGATTGGTCGCGAGCGACATCAAGCCGACGGGACACTCCACCACGTTCAATCTGGCGTACGATGGCCGATTTCTCGGGGAGGTTTCGTTGCGAGTGCCCGGCGACCACAATGTGTTGAACGCCATGGCGGCCATCGCCTCCGGGTTTGCACTCGGGCTCACGCTCGACGCGATGCGCGACGGACTGCTCCAGTTCGGCGGTGTAGATCGCCGGTTCCAGCGTTTGTGCGATGTCGTTGGGGTGACGATCGTGGACGATTACGCGCATCACCCGACGGAGATCGAGGCGACGCTCCAGGCCGCGCGGGCATCGTACCCGCATCGAAGGATTGTTGCCGCTTTTCAGCCGCATCTCTTCTCGCGCACGCGCGACTTCGCGGAGGCATTCGGGCAGGCGCTGGCAAAGGCGGACAGCGTATTTCTGGCCGAGATCTATGCGGCACGCGAGAAGCCGATCTCGGGCGTCACATCCGATCTGCTCGCGGCGTCGACCGCGCGCGCCGGCAGAGCGGTGGCGTGGCAGGGGTCGAGAGCCGAGCTCGCGTCAGCGCTCGCCGAATTCGTGCGCGAGGGAGATGTTGTGATCACCATCGGCGCCGGCGACATCACGCGGACGGGTCCTGAGCTGAGACAACGCCTCGAGGCGCGCGGGACGTGAGCGTCCCCGAACGGCTTCACAGGCCGGGCTGGAAAATACTGGGAGCACTTTTTCTCGCAGCGCTGGTCATTGCTGGTGCGTGGGGCGTGCGCACTGCGGCCCGCAGCATGGCTTTCTTCCGCGTGCGATCGGTGGAGATCAGGGGAGTGCGCTACCTGCAGCCGAACGAGATCCTCGCTCGGCTAAAAGTCGATACCCTGATGTCGGTGTGGGATGATCTGGATCCTTTGCGCGAAAGAGTTCGTCACCATCCTCAGATCACGGATGTCACGATCACGCGTCGGATGCCCGGGACGCTCGTAGTCACCGTGCAGGAAAACCAGCCGGTCGCGCTCATCCAAACGCGTTCCGGACTGCTGCCCTACGACTCAGTGGGACGTCAGCTTCCAATCGACCCGTCGCGCGTGAACCTCGACCTTCCGATTGTTGCGACAGACGATCCCGCTCTTCTTAAGCTTGTTGGAGCGGTTCGGTATGCCGCTCCGAATGTGTTCTCGCGCCTCCAGGAAGTGAGGCGTGTGGGAAGGGATGAGATTCTGCTTACGCTGTCCCGCCGCGCTCGCGCACCGGGAGACAGCGCACAATCGCAAGGCATGCTGCGGGTGCGCGTTCCGATAGACCTGTCAGTAGAGCGCCTGACCGATATCTTTCCCGTTGAGAATGACCTCGCTCGCCGGCAGGCGCACGTCGATGAGCTCGATTTACGTTATCGCGATCAGGTGATCGCAAGGCTGCAATGAACCCGGAACGCATCATCGCTGGTCTGGACATCGGCTCCGCCAAGACGACCGTCGTGATCGCCGAAGCTCTCGGCGACAGGAAGAACACGCCGACGCTCAAGATCCTCGGCGTCGGACAAGCGCGCACAACCGGGCTGCGGCGCGGCATCGTCTCGGACATCGAGGAGACAACGCGCTCCATCAAGAAGGCGATAGATGACGCGGAACGAATGGCCGGAACCAAGGTCGACGCGCTTTATGCCGGAATCGCCGGGGAGCACGTGCGCGCGATGATCAGCAAGGGAATCGTCGCGGTGAACGGCGACGAGATCTCGAAGGCCGACGTGGATCGGGCCAACGATGTCGCGCGCGCCCAGCCGGTGCCGCAGGACCGCGAGCTTCTGCACGCGATTCCCCAGGAATATTCCGTCGACAAGAATCAGGGGATTCGCGACCCGATCGGGATGATCGGGACACGTCTCGAGACTGAGATGTATCTCGTGACCATCGGCGCTTCGCCGGCGATGAATCTTCGCAAGTCGGTAGAGAGGGCGGGATATCGTGTGCGCGAGCTGGTGCTCGAGCCGCTCGCGAGTGCGCTCAGCGTTCTCACCGAAGACGAGAAGGAGCTTGGCGTCGCGCTCGTCGAGATGGGCGCGGGAACGACCGACATCGCCGTATTTCACGAAGGAAAGATTCGTCACCTGGGGACCGTCAACTACGGCGGGAACAACGTGACGAGCGACATCGTGCAGGGAATCGGCGTCACCCAGGCCGACGCCGAGCGACTGAAGGAGCGATACGGCTGCGCCTATGAGCCGCTCGTCGATCCGGGAGACATGGTGCAGCTGCCGAGCACGGTCGCGCAGGGCGAGCGCCACATTCCGCGCGAAGTGCTCGCACACATCATCCACCAGCGGATGGACGAAATCTTCAACCTCGTGCTGACAGAGATCGAGAGAGCCGGCTTCGCGTCTCGCCTCAACGGCGGGGTCGTGATCACGGGCGGAGCTGCGGCGATGCAGGGCGTGGCGGAGCTCGCAGCCGATGTATTCGGCACCGGTGTAAGGATCGGCTCGCCGGAAGAGAACATCGGTGGTCTGGCCGATTCGGTCGATGCGCCGCGCTTTGCGACGGTGGTCGGCTTGGCTCTCTATGGCGCGAACCGTTCCGCCGCGGGCTTCTCCCCGACGAGCAAGCACAGAGCGCTCGCCGGAGCCGGCGTCGACAAGTTCACGAAGCGGTTGAAGACCTGGCTGGAGGATTTCTTCTAGCCTAAGCTGTGGGGCATTCTTGTTCGCTGATTGAGTGTCTCGCCGGTCAGTCGGGCGGGGGTGTCCTCTTCGGGCGACGACGGTCGCTCGGTCGGAGCCCCTCACTACGCTCCTTCGCTCCGTTCAGTCGCGGGTCTCCTCGGTCGCGGCCTTGCACGTCGCCTGCGAGGACACCCTCGCCCTCCTTCTCACTAGCATTTGACCCGCGCCACGCATGGCCGCGTGATCGGCCGACCAGAAATCCTGGCTGCGGTCTTCACGAGTGTCGTGCACCAATGTCCCCACACTCCTCGCTCCCGGATCAACGACTCGCGCGCCGTTGGCGCGCGCGGCCGAGGAAGAGAGAGTTTTCCACGGGCATGTGGGCGCATGAGATTTTCTGAGAGCAAGTCCGGTGGCACGTGCAGTTATGGATCTGTACTGGGGAGGTGAGGGTGTGCTCGCACGCGACGTGCAAGGCCGCGACCGGAGGAG
>DASXYR010000178.1:0-5270 GCA_036502385.1 Gemmatimonadaceae bacterium | reverse complement strand
CTTGCTCGATCGACCCGGTCAACTTGCGAATGAGCAGCTCGGGGATCCCTCCTCCATGGAATTTGCCGGGCTGGAACGTGATCGCGGCGCTCTCGCCGGACGGCGTTCGGCTCATCTTCCACTGCGCGTGATGGTAGTAGCCGTCCTCGTCGTAGCCATATTGCAACTCGGGGAGGTCCTTGAGCGTCTCGCCGGGAAGCTGAACCGATTGAACAGCGCGGATCGTGAAGATCCTCCCGATCATCGCGAGCACGCCGTCCGGCCAGTTCTTGCGGAGCAGCTGCGACATCAGATCAGAGCTCGACAGCCTGCGTTCGAGCTCCGGAAAGTCGCTCGGCGGCGTCGCGTACAGCAACCGCGCGATCAGCGACGCATTCGCGAGGTCGCGCCCTGCCAGTGCACGTTCGATGATGACGACACGCTGGTCGAGCGTGGCTACTGCCAGCACGTCGAAGTCTAGGCCGAGCAGCGGTTCGAGGGTCCCGGGCGCGAATGCGCGGTCGAAGATCTCACGTCGATGCTTGCGCTCGTCAGCGTCGCCCTCAGCGTACTCGGGATGGTACTCGCCGCCCTTGATGAACACCGTGCCCGGGAACGACCACCAGTAGCCGGTGAGCGTTTGTGCTCCGTGGCGCTCGCTACCTGGCTGGTAGTCGTTCGCGAAAAAGTGGAAGTCCACCGCGTAGCCGTAGAACTTGCCGTCGCGCCCCGGGATCATGACGCGAGGTCCGATCTCGGTCGTATTCTGCAACTCGGCCACGGCGCGCTCTGCCGTGGGCTCTTCGACCGGCAGCGGGCGCGTTACGCGGATATAACCACCGAGGTAGTCCGTCGAGTACAGTGCTAACTTCGGAGCGGCTCTCGTGAACGTGTACTGGCCGACGGCTTCGCCAACCTGCACAGGTCCTGCCGCCGGCTTGCCCGAAGGTTCCGCATCGTCGGAGCGAGGATGGGTGGGCGCGCGAACGCCGCGCATCGCCAGCAAGCTGATCAGCGTGTCCTCCTGCTCCTCAACTTCGATGATGATCCAGTCGGTCGCGCTACGTGTCGTGTCGCTGAAGAGCCCCCATTCCGATAGCTTTCGATGATCGAGACGATCGATCAGGATGGCGAAGTAGCTCGTGCCCGCTTCGTCGCGCAGCTCAGCGCGATTGGCCCACCACGTGATCCTGCTCATCATCGCGCGCTCATCGTCGCCGTCGATGCGGCGCTCGCTGACCTTGTCGACGAGCCAGTCGACATCCGACGCATTCTCCGCGTCGATCAGGCCGCGCATGCGCTTCGCGACATCTGGCACGACGCTTTCGAGCGACACGAACGTGATGCTGCGGCCCTCGCGGGTGAACGCGCCGGTGTGCGTGGGATCGCCGTAAAGACGCTGGGCGATCTGGGCGTAGGTAGCGTCCTCACGGACGAGCACTTGGTTGACGGCCTGGCCCAAGGCGGCGTCCGCATCGTCCGAGAACACGAGCTCGATCGGCTCTGCCGGCAACTCGGCGTCCGCGGCTGATGTCTCGTCCTTCGCGTCACCCTCTCGATCGGGATCGGCGGAGGCATCCGCAGGGTCTTTGTCCGGCTTGAACCAAGGCCAGCGTGCGACCACGCCCGGAGGGATCATACCGTCTCTAAACTGCGTGACGTGCGCGAGCGTCAGGTTGTCGACCGGGGCGCCACCGACGCCAGCAAGACTTCCCCCCGCACGCGCGTGGTGAAGCAGCGCTTGGTTGCCGACGCTTGCTGGTGCAGGTCCGGGGCGGGTTTCCGCCTTCGGTGCTGAAGCCCGGGCAGCCGGCTCACCTGCACCGCGCGATGGCGTGCCCTCTTTCATTGATGGTCCTGCGCGCGAACCTCGGAATGCGCGGCGTAGTGCCGTTCGCAATCAAGCGCCGTCCCTCTGCGAGGAACTACACTGCGCGTCGTCCGCACGCCGCGGTGGTTCGACGCCCGACAACGTCCCGCCATGGCGGCAGCCTAACCGATCCGATCGATGCCCGATGGCTCACGCATTCGATTCTGGGATCGAGCGGCGTCCGTTCAGGTGCGAGTTACTAACCCCCGTCAAGAATGGACCTCGACGAACAGCCTATTGTCAGTCCGAGACGTGCCGCAGATTGCTGCACTGACCACGATACCTGAACGTTAACCGAGGGCCGACGACTGGTCGGCAAGCGCGGTTGCCGATGCAGGGAGGCGGAGGGACTCGCGCTGTGGCGATCGCTGCGTTCGAACAGTGGATGCGACAGCTTCCATCCGCGCCGAAAAGCGGCGTCGACTTGGTCCGCGACGTGGCCGACAAGCACCGCGCTTCGGAGTCTAGGGCCGCGATTTCGCTGCTTCGGTCGTACAGCTACTCGAACATGTCACCATGCTTGGCGCGCCGAAGCTCTGGTCTGAAGAGACCCTCGCGTCAATCCGTCGGCGTGAGCCTCGATTTCGAATTCGGGCTGTCACTGACGGCGAGCCGACGCCGGAAGTGGTGGCGGGGGTGGTGGCTGACGCTCAAGTGGCAGGCGGGCGTCGGGATCGTGTGGCTCGGCCGAGGACAATACCGACAACATCGCGCCGAGTCGGTGAGCGCCATCCAACGATGGGACGTATCCCTCGAGTCGAGCCAATGGCTCCTCGACTGAACCCGGAACCGCATTGATCTCGGGATAGCTGCCGCGCTCCAGCCGTTGGATTCGCACTTCGTTGGAGTCCTTGATCCGAATCCGATATCCGAAGCTCAGTCCGGCGGGCCACACGGCCAGATCTCGGGGGTCGCGGACCACGACTCGGATGTCGAGCACCTGGTCGGAAGACGGATTCCTCACGATCCCCTGCCCCGGAATTCCGTTCCCCGCGTCGTAGCGGCCGATCACGGCACCGCGATGATCTTGAATGGCACCGTCAGGGGCCATCTGTTCGACGACGTGACCCTTTGTATCAAGCAAGACCAAGGAAGCACGTGGAGGCACGATCACCGTCGCCCCACACATCATCACGCCGAGCCACGCCGCACCGGCGGTCGAAGCTTCATACCCCTCCAGATGACCGACCGTCGATTCCGTGGCTCCCGGCACCGATGGCGCCGCGCCGTCATCAGCGATGGCCACGGCTCTCAGCTCGTTCGATTCGGTCACGCGATAGCGGAACTTCACGAGCGGGCCGACTTTCACGTCCACAACGCGTGGTCCGCGAACAGAGATGCTGTCCCGCGTGTGCAGCGTCGTTCCGCCAAGCCCAGGAGCGTCCGACGCAAAGATGATCGTCTCTGCATCGCGGTCGTAGCGGGCGATGACATGGCCTTTCGAGTCGGTGGCAACGCCGTCTACAGTCAGCTTCTCCACCAGCTGACCATTCGCATCCGTGAGGGTCATCGCATGGTCGGGAACGCGCCGACGCGAGCAACCTGCAGCGGCGAGCGCGGTCAAGAAGAACACCGCGGCGCGACGCCTGGTAGCCAAGCACGATCGAGTTGCGACGTCGCCGCTCACGACAGATGCGCCTCTCGCTCGATCAGCGCGCGAATCGGCTCCAACTCTTCCCTCGAGGAGTGCAGTCCTTCCCCGATCAGAAGAGGCCGAGTGACTCGGTCGAGCGAGACTTGTATGTACGAGCCGCTGCTCCCGGGAAAAATGCTGGCCATGGCAGGCTTGTAGATCGAAACACCACGAACGCTGCCTGACGGAAACCGGACGGTCCGATGCCAGCGCCACAGTGAACGCGTGACGGTCCAGCTCGCGGCTTCCACGCTGACAAAACATGTCCCCCACAGGCTGAACGCACAGGACGCCAGAATCATCCCTGCGAACAGCAGGACCGAGATGGCGACCACAATCGTGACGGCCGAGGAATGACCAACAAGGGCGGTGACTCCGAGTGCGATCAACAACAGCCCCATCGGAGCTGCGATCAAGATGTCGGTCACGAAGCCATGCGACCGGATCGTCCCGGTCCACGCGCTCGAGTCATTCATGGTTGTTTGACTGTTCATCTTCTCGCCTGGACGCAGCCTGTTGGAGATCGACGATGTCTCTGCCGTTTGCGGCGGCGGCCAGAACGTCGCGAGCGTGTGTACGCGCCCACGCAATTCTCTTCATGGCCGACGCAGCTCCACTCATAACACCTTCAGGCGTTCGCGCCCCACGGAAGGCCCGGAGCGGTGCGAACCAGTCCTGTAGGATCTGGACAGAGCCCGGCTTGGTGGTGCGTGCACCCTCGAGCGCGTTCCAGGCCATCCCCTGTGGCCCGCAATCCGCGATCAGGCTGTCGAGCGTTTCTCCAAGGGCGTGAACGGCGACGGTTTCGACGCGCGTCAACGCGTCCTTCTTCTCTGCGTCGGACTCTTGTGCGATGAGCGCGTGCGCTTTGGCCACGTCTTCGGCAAGCGTTGGAATTCGATCGCCGTACATCTGCAACGTGTTGTATGCGTCTCGAAGGATGCCCGCGTCCCATCCGATCACAGATTCAGAATAGGTCGTGATCGCCCACTTGAGCTCGAGGTATCCGCCCAGCACGGCGCTCGACGCCGCGGCGCCAAACTCTGCGCCGATCATCTTCTTTCCGCCTACCCACGCCACGCCGGTAGCGACGTCACCGGCGGCGGACAATTTCTTCTCCGGCGTTGCGGTGTTGTCCAAGAGCACGGCGATGCCGTGAACGATTTCGATCGCGGCGATCGCGGTTCCCAGCTTTCCGATCCCGATCGTGCGCGCCGCACCCGAGCACGTTGCCGCGAGCGCGGAGTCACCGGCAGCACGTGCGATGAGCCCGCCGATGCTGCAGACCACGCCGGATCCTCCGGCGGCGAGCTCCAGCATTGCTTTCACGAGCTCCGAGTAGGTCGACACGCCATTGGCGAAGCCATGTATCTCCGAGAGGTGTTCCTTGAGCTCTTTGTCGGACAACGTTAGCCACGCATCGGCCAGCATGAGCGCGTTGCCCACCTCGACCAGAGAACCGTACTTCTTGCCAAGCGCTCCGCTGTGGAGCATTTGTTCCGCCTCGTGCTCGATTGCATGATCTTTGAGACGCACGAGTTGCTCGCTCACTGCCTTGATCGCTGCGAGGAGCTTCGGAAGCTCGAGGTGCAGCACCCGGCCTTGCTCGCGCGGATCGCCATCGGGGGGCATCTCGACAGCCTCCTCTGACCCGATGAGCACCGAATTCTTGACGCGCTCGTTTGCGACGTCGAAAGCGAGGTCCCTCGCTAGCCCATCAAACCTGGGCATCAGCTCGTCGGTGTTCCATTTCGCGATGCCTTCGTCCGACTTGCAAAGCTCTACAAG
>DASXYR010000177.1:0-3318 GCA_036502385.1 Gemmatimonadaceae bacterium | reverse complement strand
GACCTTCGACCTTGTTCTCGGTCGAGTCGAGCGCTGTCTGCATTATGACGGGAATGAAGGGAAGTGCCTTGTTCGCCTTCAGCCTCCGGACGACTTCCATGCCGTCCATCTTCGGCATCATCACGTCGAGAAGAATGAGGTCGGGCACCTCCTTCTCGACGGCTTCAAGAGCCTCGAACCCGTCCGCGGCCCCGAACACTTCGTACCCGCGTGCCTCGAGGCGAGCTCTCAGGAGCTCGATGTTGTCCTCGTGGTCGTCCACGACAAGAATCTTGTAGTGGGGCTTACGCTCCATTGTTGTTCTTGCCGAGGAATCGCTGCACCTCCGCCACTACTGCTCTCGGCTCGCAGGGCTTGGCCAGATATCCGTCGCAGCCGACCTCCATCGCCTTCTCGCGGTCAGACGCAAGGGCGTGAGCGGTCAGTGCGATGATCGGAATCGCCCTGGTGGATGGGTCGTGCTTCAGAACCTGTGTCGCCTCCCAGCCGTCGATGATCGGGATGGAGATGTCCATCAGGATCAAGTCAGGCTTTTCTGACCGGGCCTTTGCGATTCCTTCCTCGCCATTCAATGCTTCGGTTACCTCGTAACCGAAGTGCTTCAAGATGGTGGAATAAACGATTCGATTGTCTTCGTTGTCTTCGACCAACAATACCATTTTACCTGAACTGCTCATTCAGTATCCTCGCACGGCTATTGCTGGGAACGGTTAGGGCAAATTTCTTACCAATCCCTGAGCTAGACCACCCATGTTTAATTCTACGGACCCCTCCCTGATGGCGCCCTCGATCCCCAAAGCCCCTCCACCTGGGTCGATCCCGCAGCCGAGGGTGGATGGTCTGCCTTTCGAAACGGTGCCGGACTGGAACAATATCGGTCTGTTTACGGCGGGCGTCGCGGTCGGGGCCGTGCTCGGAGCCGCGGTCGCTCTCCTGCTCGCACCCGCGAGCGGAGATGAGACCCGCGATGGGATCGCGCGGCGCGTCAGACACCTTCGTGGAAATGACGACATCTGGGACGAGCTGGCCAAAGAGCTCGAGCTCGCCGCCGCCGAGGCCGAAGTAGAATCAGTTCCCGAAAAGGACGACTAGAGCGATCTGAGAGCGGCGTCTGCCTGCGCCTTGTACTGGCGGTCGTTGTAGTCGGTATTCGGCAGCTTCATTGCGATCTGGTATTCGGCGCGCGCCTTCTCCTTGTCACCCGTGTCCTTGTAGACGCCGGCGAGATCCACGTGATGGATGATCCGGTCCGGCTCATTCGCAACCGACTCTTCCATATACCGCCTCGCCTCGTTCCAGTTGGCCGACCCGAAGATCGCTCCGCCGAGGAAATTCTTTGCAATCATCTTGGTGAAGCCGTTGAGGCGCATCACTTCCGCGTTCCACATCCCCATCACGTGCAGACAGCCGGCGTGCTTCGGGTTGATCTTCAGGCATTCGAGGGCCTGGTTGCGGACATCCTTCGCGAACTTGATCCGGTCGCGAGGTCCCTGTGTAAGCGCGTTCTTGCCGAGGGCGCGGGCGAGGTTGAAGTGTCCTTCCGCATCGCCGGGATTCTCCGCGACCGCCTGGCGCGCGTACAGCTCGCCATTCTTGAAGTCGAGTCCGCGCTTTTCGTCGTCGCGCTCCGCTGTCCCGAGATCGACCGCGGAACGGGATGCCTTCCAGTGCGCCTCGTAGCTGTTCGGATCCTCCTTCATCGCTGCCTCATAGTGAGCGAGGGCGGCAGAGGCGTTCATTGCGACGTATTCTTTGTCGCCGAGCGCGATGTGTTCGGCAGCGGTCTGGGCGCCGGCAACCGAAGCGGCGAGCAGCATTCCAACCGAGAGATATCCGAGAGCGCGCATTACGGACTCCAATGACGAAGAGAGGTTTTCCAACTGCTGAATACACCGGCTGAGCCTAAATGATCGTACCCCGTCTTATTGAACGCAAACGTGATGGCGAGCGCCTGGAGGCAGGTGATCTCCGCGAGCTCATTCTTGCCTATGCGCAGGGCAAAGTGCCCGATTATCAGATGGCCGCTCTCCTCATGGCCATCTACTTCCGCGGACTCGATCGTGGCGAGATGAACGAGCTGATGGATGCGATGCTCGAGAGCGGAAAACGGCTCGATCTCTCGCATCTTCCCCTGCCGCGCCTCGACAAGCATTCAACCGGAGGAGTAGGGGACAAAGTATCCCTGATTCTTGCCCCGCTGATCGCGTCGATGGGCGTCGCCGTGCCGATGATGTCGGGTCGCGGATTGGGGCACACCGGCGGCACTCTCGACAAGCTGGAGTCGATCCCCGGGTTCCGGACTTCGCTCAGCCTCGCCGAGGCCGAGGAGCAGGTCGCCAGGATCGGATGCGCGATGCTTGGTCAGACGGAAGAGATCGTTCCCGCCGACCGGAAGCTGTACGCACTCCGCGATGCTACTGCAACCGTGGAGGTAATTCCTCTGATTGCCGCGAGCATCATGAGCAAGAAGATCGCGGAGAGCCTCACTGGTCTCGTGCTCGACATCAAACGGGGATCGGGATCGTTTCTGCCGAAGATCGAGGACGAGATAGCCCTCGCGGAGGCAATGATAGACCTCGGCGACCAGCACGGGTGTCCGGTCGTGGCGCTGCTGACGGCGATGGATCGTCCGCTTGGAAATGCATGCGGCAACGCGCTGGAAGTCGCGGAAGCGATCGAAGTTCTCAATGGCGCCGGCCCCCAGGATCTCATCGAAGTGACCTTCGCCCTCGGCGCAGAAATGCTCGTGCTGGCGACACTTTCTTCGACGCGAGAGGCGGCGCGTGCGATGATGGATGCGGCGATCCGGTCGGGGCGCGCGTTGCGCAAGTTCGAGGAGATCATAGAAGCGCAGGGCGGGGACAAGCGCGTGGTGGCGGAACCGATGCGCCTGCCCCAGGCGCCCCACCGCGCCGATTTCGTAGCGGCGCGCGAGGGAATCGTTCAATCGGTTGATCCGCGGACGATCGGCTACGGCGTGATCGCGCTGGGCGGCGGCCGGCGGAACATGGAAGACAAAGTCGATCCATCGGTGGGTTTCGTGATTGCCGCGAAGCCGACTGACCGTGTTTTGAAAGGTCAGGCGTTGGCGACGATCCACGCGCGAAGCAGGGAAGATCTCATCGTCGGACGGACGGTGCTCGAAGAGGCGATCGTGATCGGCGATTCAGCGCCCGCGCCGCTGCCCCTGATTTCGCACCGGATTACGGCGGGCGGAGTCGAGACGCTCTAACCCCTACGACTGAAGACCAGGCATCGGCTCCTGCATATATGCAACCAAAGGGTTGCATATATGCGGCCATGGTTGTACACTGTCGC